>NJDH01000004.1 GCA_002254405.1 Candidatus Altarchaeales archaeon ex4484_96 | reverse complement strand
GCAACACACACGACATCATTTTTTTTTGCCTTAGACAAGGCGACATCCAGGGCTTTCCTCATATCCGGTGCCTCCATCACGGACACCCCATGTTTACTGTATTCAGCGGCTAAATCCCCCCGGGATACATGCTCTACTTCGCTTAATCCCGTGACAACAGCCTGGTGCACTAATGGAGCTATCTGCGATATCATGTTCACGTAATCCTTGCCCGCTGAAACAGCCGTGACCAGATAAAGCCTTTCGTAGGTAAATAATTGGCTTAGAGCCTTTTTAAGCTGAGTGAAGCTCGCTGGGTTGTGGGCTGCATCCAGCAGGATAGTTGGTTTATCCGCTACCACCTCAAGTCGACCAGGCCAGCTTGCATTCATTAATCCATCCCGTATTGCTTCATCAGATATTTTTATCCCATATTCCCCCAGGGCCTTAACTGATGATATTGCTGTGGCTGCGTTAATCAGCTGGTGTTCACCCAATAGCGGAATCTGCAAACTTCGGATGATGCCATACGGCCCCAGGTAATCGAATCCGCCACCACGTATATCAAGATAAAGTTTCATAAACGAACGCTCATCCACCAACACAAACCGGGCATCCTTAAGCATGCATTCCCGCATTAAAACCCCACGGGCAGCAGGCTCATCTGCCGCCGTAACAAGTATGGTATTCTTCTTTATTATCTGAGCCTTCTCTCCTGCGATTTCTTCAATGGTATCTCCAAGATATTTCATATGATCCATGGACACATTGGTAACGACACACACAAGAGAGTTTAATACGTTGGTGGCATCCAGTCTACCGCCCAAGCCCACCTCTACCACAGCATAATCAACTTCTTCTCTCATGAAATAAAATAAAGACAGCGCAGTCACCACCTCGAAATAAGATGGGGGACCAACGGGCATATCATTCATCTCATCTATCTCGGGTTTCATCTCGGATACCAGGGAAGCAAGCTGCTTTTCTGTTATCATCCGGTTGTTTATCTGGATTCTCTCCCTGAAATCCACAAGATGAGGTGAGGTATACAGGCCCGTCTTGTATCCCTCGCTTTTTAATATAGAATCTGTCATCGCGCAAACAGAGCCTTTGCCGTTTGAGCCGGCTACATGAATGCATTTCAGGCGTTGATGTGGGTTCCCCAGTTTATCCAATAAAACCCTGATGTTATCCAGGCGCAGGTTTATGCCAGCCCCCCGAAACCCCTCAATATAAGAGAGCGCAGCATTATAGTCCATGGATTGTGTTTTTTCAGTGCCTGAAGCACCGTATGCCCGTGAAAACCAGGGCCATATCATACTCGTCAGCCGCCTCAATAACCTCCCCGTCCCTTATGGATCCCCCGGGTTCGATGACAGCGCTCACGCCAGCCTTATGGGCTTCATCGATGTTGTCCCTAAAAGGGATATACGCCTCCGAAGCCAGGCAGGCTCCAACAGCCTTATCCTTTGCCTTGGATACAGCGGTTCTAACCGCATCCACCCTGCTCGTATGACCTGAGCCAATGCCCACGGTACGCTCACCCACCGCCAAAACAGCCGCGTTGGATTTCACATACCGCGACAGCTTCCAGGAATAAAGAAGAGATATCATCTCATCATCCGTTGGGTTTCTTTTCGAGACAACCTTCAACTGCTCAGGTGTACCCGGATGATAATCGGTTTCCTGCAGCATAAGCCCACCGGAAACCTGCCGAAAAGACATCTTCTCACGATAGCCCCCATTTAATCCCAGAACCTCCATCAAACGAATCTTTTTTTTCTTCCCAAGCAACTCAAGAGCTTTCTTGCTATAGGAAGGCGCAAGAACACACTCCAGGAAAATCTGGCTCATCTCGGATGCTGTTTGCTCATCCACTTCGCGGTTTAAACCCACAACCCCACCGAAAGCAGATAATGAATCACAGTCCAACGCCATCCTGTAGGAGTCGGCTAGATTGTCTGCGGAGGCCATGCCGCAGGGGTTGGTGTGTTTTATTATCACAGTGGAGGGTTTATCGTATTCCCGGATAATCTGGAGGGCTGCGTCCAGGTCCACGATGTTGTTTAATGAAAGCTGGGTGCCGTGTAATTGTTTAGCGTTCGCTATACTGGGGTTGCCGGGGTTCACCCGGTGATAGAAGAACGCCTTTTGGTGCGGGTTTTCACCGTAGCGCAGCTGGTTTTTCTTCTCGAACCTCAGGTTAAGCAGATGAGGGAACATATCTTTTTCCCCGGTTAGATATTCGTGTATGCTGTAGTCGTATCCTGAAACAACCCTGAAAGCATATGATGCAAGCAATCTGCGTTTTTCTTCAGAGACATCGCCTTTTTTTGTTAAATCATCTATTATGTCCGCGTAATCCACAGGATTCATCACCACCACAACATCCCGGTAGTTTTTCGCAGCAGCCCTCACCATAGCCGGCCCCCCCACATCAATGTTTTCTATAGCATCATCAAGGGTATGCCCTCCCCCCAAAACAGTCTGCTTGAAGGGATAAAGGTTGCATACAAGCATGTCAATGGGTTTTATTTTATTATCCTGCATCTGTTGTTGATGGGTTTTGTTTCCCCGAATATTCAGCAGGCCGCCGTGGATACGGGGGTGAAGCGTTTTAACACGGCCGTTAAACAGCTCCGGATAACCGGTTTCCGCACAAACGTCAACCACCTCAATGCCGCCGTCTCTTAAGGCCTTCGCTGTGCCCCCGGTTGAAATCACCTCCACACCAAGCCCCCTAAGCCCGGAAGCGAACTCGATGATTCCTCTCTTATCTGATACGCTGATTAACGCTCTTTTAACACGCAATTTACTTCACACCCTTATCTAGTATTCTAACACATCTGCCTTCGACCTTCAGCCTGCCCTCACCAAACAAGGCCAGCGCCCTAGGATAAAGTCTTTTCTCGGCTGCCTGGACTTTCTGTTTAAGCGAATCCACGGTTTCATCCTCGGTTATCGACACCGCCTCCTGCAGGATGATGGGGCCTGTATCAGCTCCCTCATCCACGAAATGGATTGTGCACCCGGATACCTTAACCCCATGCTCGAGTATGGTCTGGTGGACGTTCTCGTCCATGCCGCCTGCGAAAGCCGGCAGAAGAGAGGGGTGTACGTTCATTATCCTGTTCTCGTATTTGTGCACGAAACCGGCGCTCAGAAGACGCATGTAACCGATTAAGGCTATGACCTCAACCCCCTCGTCTTCAAGGATCTGCATCACCTTATTGTCGTATTCCTCCCTTTTAAGGCCCGCAGCATCGATGAACACCGCTTTGATGCCGTGTTCACGCGCCCTTTCTAGAGCATACGCGTCTTTTTTGTTTGAGATGACAACCGAAATCACAGCATCAAGTTTATCTTCGCTTATCTCATCAATAATCGCCTGTAAATCAGTTCCCTTGGTGGATGCTAATACACCAATCCGAAGTTTAGACATAATCAGTTTCCTCCATTTTTTTCCGCCGCAATTAATGTGTTTCTAAGTAACATGGTTATCGTCATGGGACCAACCCCCCCGGGGACGGGGGTAATAGCCTGCACCTTATCTTTCACCCCCTCAAAGTCGACATCCCCTACAAGCTTGTCTTTCACCCGGCTGGTGCCCACGTCCACCACAACCGCACCCTTTTTTATCATGTCTTTTTTTATCAGATTAGGCACCCCAGCCGCTGACACAAGAATATCTGCCCTGTGTGTGTGTTTTGCAAGCTCCCGGGTGTGGATGTGGCATACGGTTACCGTAGCGTTTCTGTTCAAAAACAGCATGCTCAGGGGTTTGCCCACCAGCACGCTATGGCTTACTATAACAGCATGAGCTCCCTTAAGGCGGATGCCTTCATACTCGATTAGAGTGATTACCCCCTTTGGGGTGCAGGATACCAGCGACTCGTCCCCGGACATCAGGGCCCCCATGTTCAGGGGGTTCAGGCCGTCAACGTCTTTCTGGGGTCTTATCGCGTTGAATAATTCGTTTACATCAATATGAGACGGCAGAGGCAGCTGCACAAGAACCCCATGCACTGTGTGGTCGTTGTTCAGCTCATCTATAAGCTCAAGCAGTTCATTCTGGCTGACCTCGGATGATAGATGAAAGTTTTTGGACTGTATGCCGGCTGCATCAGCGGCTTTGGTTTTCATCTTCACGTAAAGCGACGAAGCAGGGTCATCCCCCACCAATATTGTCGCTAGAAGAGGATGTATCCCTCTGGAGTTCAGTTTAGCTGCATCGGATTTGATTTTCTCCCTTAGTTCAGCAGAAAGTTTACTCCCGTCCAATAGCTTCATTGTTGAGTGTCTAATTCATTATAAAGCGGGAAACGGCTGCATAAATCAGCCACACCCCCCCTGACCTCATGTTTGATTTTATCGTCGCCTGTGTTTTTCAATACCCTTGAAATCAGAAACCCGATTTCACTCATCTCCTCCTCACCCATACCCCGGGTTGTAACGGATGGGGTCCCAATCCTTATCCCCGAGGTAATCCATGGTTTGGCTTCATCAAATGGTATCGAGTTCTTGTTTAACGTAATCCCGGCTTCCCCCAATGCCGCCTCCGCCTCCTTGCCGGTTAAGCCGGTTTCCCGCAAATCAACGAGCATCAGGTGATTGTCGGTGCCGTCGGATACCAGCTTAAAGCCCTCCTCCATCAGCACTTGAGCTATTCTTTTTGCGTTGATTACAATCTGTTTCGCGTACATCCTGTATTCATCCGTTAGGGCCTCTTTGAAGCATACTGCTTTCGCGGCAATCGAGTGCATGAAGGGGCCACCTTGCATCCCGGGGAAAACAGCCTTATCCAATGCCTTAGCGTGTTCCTGCTTGCACATTATCATCCCGCCACGCGGCCCCCTAAGAGTCTTATGTGTTGTTGTTGTTGTATAATCAGCGTACGGGATGGATGAGGGATGCACGCCCCCGGCAATCAAACCGGCTATGTGGGCTATGTCGGCCATCAGAACAGCGTCCACCTCATCGGCTATCTCCCTGAATGCCTTGAAATCCACGGTCCTCGGATAAGCCGAGTAGCCGCATAAAACCAGGTCGGGGTTTGTTTTTTTCGCTATTGCATGAACCTCAGAGTAATCCAATACCTCGGTTTCCCTGCTCACCCCGTAGTAGCTGATATCGTAAAGCTGACCTGAGAAGCTGACAGGCGAGCCGTGGCTTAGATGCCCGCCGTGGCTTAACTCCATGCTCAATATCCGGTCCCCTGGCTTGAGCGCGCTAAAGTAGACTGCCATGTTGGCCTGGGAGCCCGCGTGCGGTTGAACGTTCACATGCTCGCATTTAAATAATTTCCTGGCTCTCTCGATGGCCAGGTCCTCGGCTACGTCCACATACTCGCATCCACCATAGTATCTCTTATGAGGGTATCCCTCAGCGTACTTGTTGGTGAACAAGGAGCCTTGGGCCTCAAGCACCGCCATGGACGCATGGTTTTCGGAGGCAATCAACTGAAGGTTATTCCTTTCCCGGATTATCTCATCTCTTATTGCGCCGCTAATCTTCGGGTCAACATCATCAAGAGCAAACATGCAATAACACCCCGGTTTATTTTATTGCATTAAGCAATAAAAAAGCAAAAAAAAATACGAAATAAATCAAAGAAAAATAGGAGGGGGTTGGGGCCCCCTCCAAGAGATATTTTTCGGTGGACGACGTTAAGGCTTCACTTGTATTTTTTTAGCAGTATCAGAAACACTGCGAACAACATTATTATTCCCACTGCAAGGCTTGTAACCCCCAATGGCACTGTTCCACTTGGTTGTGTTGTGGTGGTGGTTTCAGGGAGTTCGGTTGTTGTGCTAGCTTGTGTCGTTGAGGTGGTTGTTTTCTTCTGGGTGGTTGATGTTGTCTTGTGTGTTGTTGATGTTGTGGTTGTGGATACTGTTGTTGTTTTGGTCTTGCATGAATCACATGGTCCGCCGCAGTCTACCCCATCTTCTCCCTGGTTTTGGATTCCGTCGCTGCATGTGGCGCAGGGTTTACAGGTTCCGCCGCAGTCTACCCCTTCCTCGTCCTGGTTTTTCAGCCCGTCATAGCAGCTTTCCGCTGGTTGGTTTATGCCCCCACTCGAGCGTGGGGCTCCGCTGCTTGAGCTGCCTGAGCTGCTGCTGCTTTTGCGGGTGGTTGTGGTTGTGGTCGAGGTTGTTGTTGATGTTGTAACAGAGACCGTGAACGTATAGTTATTAGCTCCCCAGCTTCCCTTCCCGTGGGTGTCGTTGGCCCAGCAGTTCCAGGTGTAGTTACCTAATGCCGTCAGGTTCTTTGTGAATGTTACCGTGGTGGAGTTTCCGCTTATGTTTGATTCGGTTCCGTTCAGGGTCCAGTTCCCACCGTAATTCCAGTAAAATAACGCAATGCTTATGTTGGAGTAGTCGCTTAGATAGCATTTGAAGTTCCTGGATGTATTCACCTGTATGTTTGAATCGTTCTCTGGGCTTAAAAGGGTTATATTAGGCCCTGTTGTATCTATTATGAAAGACACTGATTCGGTGTTGTTTATGTTGCCGTATGAGTCGTTTACTCCAACAAGCAGGGTGTTTGAGCCCTCTGATGCCGTTATCGTAGTCGACGCCGAGCAGGTGAATGAGCTGTTCGTAGCCCACGAGTTGAGTGAATACCAGCACACGCTTATGTTGTTTGTGTCCGTTGCCGTTATGTTCATGGTTACGTTGGTGCTTGAGCTGTAGGTGGTTGACGTTGGATTGTTTATTGTCACAGAAGGCGGGTTTATGTCGGTTATGGTATAGGTGAATGAGTCGTTTACTTGGGTGCTACCGTCGCTGACTGATACACGGATGTAGTAGGTGCCTGCCTCTGATTCCGCGGGCGTGTCGGTTATCTCTCCTGTGGATGAGTTTATGTCAAACAACGTCGTATTATCGCTCCACGTTAGTGTGTCCACCCCATCATCCACATCAAGGTCTGTGGCGTTGTAGTCATAGGTATAGGTTTGACTGTTGTTTTTGCTTACCGTGGTTTGTTCTATGGTTATCTGCGGGGCGAGATTACCCACTGTTTTTGTTGTTGAGCCATTGCTGCTCTCGGAGTGGTTGTCTGTCACCGATACAGTGCATCTCAGGGTGTTGCCTTTAACCCAGAGAGTATAGTTTGTTACATTAATATCCAATGTGCTTCCACTTGCCACCCCCGTACGGGTCCAGGTTTTGAGCACATTGGAGCCGTTGTAGAAGGTGAATGTTACGTTCAGGCTGCTGCTGTCTACGTCTGCTACCGTGGCGTTGCAGTATACTATGCTGGTGTTAGTGTATACTGTCGAGGGGGTTATTGAGGGTGTGGGCGTCTTCGGGGCCTGATTGGGGCTTTCCCTGCTGCATAAATCACCGTA
Organism: Candidatus Altarchaeales archaeon ex4484_96; assembly: GCA_002254405.1. Lineage (GTDB taxonomy): Archaea > Altiarchaeota > Altiarchaeia > IMC4 > QMZM01 > EX4484-2. The sequence continues at coordinate 15,687 of NJDH01000004.1, read as the reverse complement.
TCCCGCACCTGAGTTGATATTCTGGTAGATCTGGTTTATTTCATTTGGGGTTAACTCATCATTGTATATGAAAGAATAGTCCATTATTCCATTATAATATCTGTCATTGCTATTTTCACAGACTTTTATTTGCACAATAACGTCATTAAGAGAATCAACTCCTTCATGTATATCTGATGTTGTGACAGTATCCTCTACACCGTTGACGTAGTGATGGATATTCGCTACATTGCTTCCGTTGCGAACACCACAGTATAATAACCAATTACCGGTTGTATAATCCGAGTCAGTATATTCGATATCTTGTGTTCTCCCATCATCGTCTTCAACCCAGAATCTGATTGAACCGGCAGAGTTAATTCCTAAGTCTATTCTTTCAATAACATTACCTGCGTTGTTGGTTAATTTAATAACAGTCATTATTGAATCGCTGTTTGATTTGATTAGGTGGCATAATGTGAATTTATCGTCATTTAGTGATAGGTCGATTGATGCTGAGGTATCGTATATTAAGCTGTCATCTCCATCGAATATATATGCTCCACCTATCTTGCCTGATGTGGTTGTTGGGTTACCATCAGCTCTCTGTAGGTTGTAGTTGTTTCCCGAGTAATCGCTTGTGTTGGTGAACAGGTAAACTGCCTCGTATTTTGAACTCCAGACTCTCGCGGGATTATATGATGATTCGTTTCCTTGCTCAACAGCCATCGGAATTTGTGTTGTGTCGTTGGCTATTACGTAGTCATTATAAGCATTATAGTATACTGCTGTTCCAGTACCAGAACAGTATGTCCAGACTACCTGATTATTCCCTGAGAGGGTGAATCCGCCTGAGCCGTTTACCACTATTGGGAGTCCATCGGTTAATGAGGAGCAGTTAATTTCTCGCTTGTAGTTGTATGAGTCGTTCCACCAGGTGGCTGAGGCGTTTGTTAATAGATAGAAAATCGTGAAAAATGTCGCTAGTATAATTTTCGTTTTATGTGAAGTTTTTTGTTTAGTATCGGGTTTATTCTTCATTATGTTGCACCTCCGTTTTTGTGTTATGTAAAAATCAGCGTAGAGTACATAAACAATTAGGATATTGAATAAACGACTATAAAAGTATTTCGGTTACGCAGTTTATTAGTCAAAAATGAATATTTTAGGTACGATAAATATAAAACGATGAATATAAACGACATAGGTGGTTTAAGAAAAAACAGGCTTTCATAAAGCTAACATTATGCCCAAAAAAAATCAAATTAAACGCAGCTTTTTCAGACCCCCAACAACCCTGTCAGCACTTTCTGATGGCCCCTCCCTGTGCGTTTCAACGGTTACCTCAGGATTAGAAGGCTCCTCGTAAGGATGGGATACTCCAGTGAAATTATCTATCTCACCCTTTAAGGCCTTAGCATACAACCCCTTGACGTCTCTTTTCTTGCATACTTCAAGCGGGCACTTAACGTACACCTCGACGAACCGCTGCGCTCCAATCTCGTCTCTTGCTTCATTTCTCATTTTGATATAAGGCGAGATGAAGGATGTGATGACTATCACATTATTTCGGCTCAGAAGCTTGGCGACAAAGCTTATGCGCCTGATGTTCTCCTCCCGATCCTCTTTCGTGAACCCCAGGTCCCGGGTCAGATGCTGCCTTACCTCATCCCCGTCAAGTCGCTCCACCCGATACCCGTCTCCTGTCAGTTTCTCGGCCACGATATCCGCTATCGTTGATTTGCCGCTACCAGATAAGCCCGTGAACCATAAAGTAAAGCCCTTCTGAGCCATTATAGGAACGGTTTACCCTCCTTGAGTATTATTTCAGCTATCTCGGGGCGCATAATCTCAGACGGGGGTTTATTCCCTTCTTTAAGTATCTTGCGTATCCGGGTGCCAGAAAACGATTCATGCATATTCTCAGGGTGAGGGCAGGTTTTCTCGTTCACAACGCCACCGCATTTTCTGCAATAAAAAAATGATTTAAAAAACAAGGGCATGATACCCAGGTCAGGGAACTCCCCGAATAATTCCTGTGCCTCATAGGGTTTGTAATAATTACCGACGCCCGCATGGTCTCGCCCCACGATAAAATGAGTGCAGCCAAAGTTTTTCCTCATGATAGCGTGAAAAATCGCTTCACGAGGTCCGGCATAGCGCATAGTAGTGCGCAAAACAGACAAAACCGCCCTCTCATGCAGGTAGTACTCGTCCACCAGCTTCCGATAGGTTTTTATTATCAGCTGGTCTGTGAAATCCCCTTTTTTTTTCTTTCCCACCAGAGGGTTGATGAATATGCCGTCCACGAAAGCTAATGCTGTTTTCTGAACGTACTCGTGGCCGAGATGCGGGACGTTTCTGGTCTGGAATCCAGCGATAGAGCGCCATTTTTTCTCCCGAAAGAGTATGCTTGATTCGATAGGCTTAAGCGTGTATCTTGAGAAAGGATTATCTGATTCACGCAAGAGAGTTATTTCACCACCTATAAGATAATCTTTCAGTTCAAGGGTTTTGGCTACACCCGGATGCTTTTTGTCCAAGGTGGTGTATACCCGCAAAGCATGTTCTCTCTTGTTGAGAGCATATATCTCCTCCACATGCATCAAACCCACCGGCTGTTTTTTTTCGTTCAACAAGGCGATATCCTGCCCTACATCGTGTTGTTTTTCTTCGATGTCGAGTATTATGGGTATCGTCCAGGGGAGGTCGTCTTCGAGCCTCATGTGGTGTAAAACGCTTTCGTAGTCGTTTCGGGTCATGAAACCTGTTAGCGGGCTTAATACTCCGTATGCTATGTTTTCCAGGTCCTTGACCTGGTCTCTTGTCAGCTGGTGGGTTGGAAGCTCCCGGGCTTCCCCTATAAGCTGCTCCTGGCGATCCCCCGTCAGAGCTCGCCCTATAAGCTTTCCGCCATGTGGTCTCTGCATTTTAGTCCAGGTATCCGAGCGCCCTAAGGCGATCTTTAACCTTCTCCTCGTCTTCTTTGCTGAAGGCTTCCTGTTCTTCTTCCCCTTCTTCTTCCTCGTTGGCTATCACTTCCCTTAGAACAAATGTCACGTAATCCGAGACTGATGTGAAACCTGTTCCCTCAACTCTTTTCTTGACTTTCTCAAACAGCGGCTTGGGTATGCTGACCGATGTGTACTTGTTTTCTTTTTCGTCCATTTTATGTTAATTATATATAATTAAATATATTCGTTCTTTAAAAATATGAAAAAACAATAAAAGAAATAAATAAAAAATGAGATATACTATCGAAGAAACCTGCCGGGAAATGGCTGATAAGCAACCTGATGAATTCCAATCCCAGTACAGGCTTGGATGCTTTCTGAGAAACACCAACAGACATGATGAAGCTAAAACAGTATTCCAAAAAGCACTGGATATTGCGGATAAAAGCGATAACAAAATAAAACCCAGGCTGATTGAGAATATCAAGGATATGATAGACGACAGACCAAGATATTGCAAGATTGTGTCAGGGGGAACCAAGGAATATCATGTAGATGAGATGATAAGATTGCTGGATAAAACAGGCTTTCAGGCCTCAAACAAAACGAAAATACTTGATGTGGGTTCTGGAAACGGAGACCGCATATACGCATTATCTAAACACTACAGCATATCAGCGGGAAATGTACACGGGCTTGAATTAAGAGATGAGAATATCAGATACCTCAACAAATTCTTCAACATACACAAGGTAGACCTTGAAAACGACACCTTCCCATTCGAAGACGAGCACTTTGATTTAATAATATTCAACCAGGTGATAGAGCACCTTAAAAACATCGAAAACCCCCTCCTCGAGATAAAAAGAGTGCTTAAAAAAGACGGGCTAGCGTTTATCGGATGCCCGAATATAGCGTCAACCTACTGCAGGCTCTCAATAATGGTTGGCAAGCAGCCTACCGTGATGAAGGTGGGTTCAGCCCATATCAGAGGCTTCACCCCGGAAGGGTTGAGAAGATACCTTAAGAGTCTAGGATTTGATATAATCGGTTTCGGAGGCAATGGATTCTATCCCCTGCCAATAGATTGGGGAAGACACCTGGCTAAAATACTGCCAACACACGCTTTATTCATCTATTTCATCTGCTCAAAGAACAGATGATAACGTAGTTATTTATCATACCACATAATATGAACGAATATAAGAGATTCACAAAAGATACTGGCATTATCACTATAGCCCAGTTATCCCGAAAGATAAGAGGCATCATACTTATACCCATAATAGCAAGAAGCTTGGGAGCAGCACCCTACGGCATTTACTCGCTTTTAATAGTGTCAATATATATGTTACACCCCATCTCAACGTTAAACCTCACCCAACCCCTGTTGCGTTTTATTCCAGGGGAAAAAGATAAAAAAGAAAAAAGCAGCAAATACTTCAGTACTCTTTTATTGGGGGGCATATCATCCACAATCATTTCGATACTGTTTTATTTCGGTGCTGAATTTCTTGCCACATACGTATTCAAGGACCCCGGTTCAACACAGATAATCCAAGCCGGAGCATTTTTTCTTTTCATATCAAGCCTCAATAGAATAACAGTACCATATCTCTTAGCCAACAGAAACACAGTCCAATACTCCAGCCTGCGAATAGCCAAGGAACTGGGACCAGCGATTCTGGCTGTTATCCTTCTAAGCCAGAAAGCAGGTCTTAAGGAGGTGATATATGGTTTCGTTCTAGTCGAGCTGCTGGTTTTGATAATATCTTTCATGGTGATATTTAGGGCATTAGATTATGTTTCCCCCTCTCCGAAAAAAATAAAACCTTGGTTGAGATACAGCCTGCCATTGATCCCCCAGACCATATCCAACTGGATTATTGCATCAATAGACCGCTACCTCATAGGCTTTTTGTTAGCCTCACCCGCATATGTTGGATTCTACGCAGTAGCATATGGTATCGGCACAGTCGTGGGGATTTTTCTCAAACCCATACAAACACTGACACTCCCCACCTTCTCGCGCCTGTGGGAACAGGGTAAAAAAACAGAGCTTAGAAATCATTTCCGCTACACATTAAAGTATTTTATAGCTTTCGCCGTGCCCGCAGTATTTGGTTTAAGCGTTCTTGGCAGGGAACTGGTTTTGATTTTCGCGGGACGCGAGTTCGTTCAACACGCAGTAATTATCATACCCATTGTGTCTGTCGCGATTTTGTGCAATAACATATACAACATCAACGGGCGAATATTCGAGTTAAAAAAAGAGACAGGTTACACTGCTAGACTATGGATGCTGATGGCCGCCCTCAACATTGCCTTGAATCTTGTTTTGATTCCCAGGGTGGGATTGCTCGGGGCGGCTTCTTCAACGTTGGTTTGCTTTATTATCCCCGCCATTGTCTCATCCATCAAGGTAAACAAAACACTTGAAATCGGGTTTGATTGGGTTTTCCTTGCTAAAACAATAATTTCCTCGCTTATCATGGTATTAGGGGTTTATTTCATCAGATACAACACCTTCCCGGAGATATTCATATCCATTTTCATCGGCGCACTCATCTACACCATATGCATTTTTCTTCTGCGGGGTTTCGAGAAAAAAGAGATTGAGTTCTTCAGGGATATCGCGCGTTCGGCACTCAGAAAGTATCTTGGACTGAAAGTCTAGATTTTTCCTTCCGCTTTCAGTTTATTGATGCTGTCCCTTAATTTATCTTTTATATCGACGCTGCTGTATTTTATTTTCCTAGCAGCAGCATCCGAGTTCTCCCTGAAAATCTGTTTCAACACCTTACCATCCATATCAGGGGATAAGGGCATATCTAAAAGATGCAGTATCGTTGGGGCTAAATCAATAAGTTTCGCGTTATCGAAGCTGAAACCCTTCTTTATCTGCGGTCCATAGGCCATGAAAATACCATATAACCTGTGTATTCCCTTACCTTCCCTAACCCCTGGCTCGCTGATTATAAAATCACCGTAGACCCCTTTTATGGCCTGGTATTTGAGCTCGTTGGTTATTAATATCACATCAGGTGCGTTCGCAGTATATTTCCCGCTGTAAAGCTCCTCCTTCAGGTATATTCTCTCGAAAACAGGTTCTCCAGTATCAGGGTCCCTTATTTTTTTCGCTTTCTCTATCAGCTCAGCCCTCAAATCCTCGTACATTGATTCGGGCACAATCCCACCCTCCCGCTCCATCAGGTTTATGTCTAATCCAATAACAGGCCCGCTGCTTAAGCTTGAATAAACCCTTGTTTTACTAAAGTCGATTTCCCTATCCGAGCGAGGTATTACATTAAGGCTTGGGCTTTTACGTATCTTTTTAGCGAGAAACACCGCAAAAGGGATTTTTTTAATAAATGAGTATATCTTTTCCTGTGATATCCCAAGTTTCCCTAATATTGTCTTATCTGAGCTGCTTTTCTTAAACTGCAGATAACCTTCCCTCATAAGCCAGGTGTAGGTGTGGAATATTTTATAGATGTGACCGCCTCCGTGATCGGACATGATGAAGAGATGGTCTTCTGGTTTAAGTAATTCAAGGAATTCAAAAACAAATCCGTCCATGGCCTCATACCCCCTATATACCTTGTCCTGGTCGCTCCAATAAAAGTGGTGGGAGTAATCGGGGGTATCTAAAACCAGCATTGTCAGAGTATTATCTTGCTGTTTATCCATCAGATAGAATGCAATGTTTTTAACACATTCATCGTTTGCTATTAAGGTTTCCATGGGCTGAACGCTACCGTATTTTTCAACATCCCAGCCGATTTTTTTCCTTATTTCCCCGGCTAGTTCGGGTGGGTGGGTTTTGATATTGCCCCCGAATTTAGAGACCATAAAGCCGTTTATCTTAGTGGGTGGATAGGTTCCGGTAACGTTCACGATAATGCTTTTTCTCTTGTGCTTAGATAGGATATCATATATTGTCTCTGATTTAATGTCGGTGGATGCTGTTAATCCCTTGAGTCTTTTTTTCTTGAAATCGAATATGCCAAGCTTGCCCGGGTTTTTCCCCGACAGAAAACAAGGCCACGCTGGTAGAGTGTTTGGGGGGATTACGCTTTCCAGTGGGCTTAGAGCACCCTCATCCATCAGCTTTTTGAACGTGGGCAGCTTGCCTTGTTCAACCCAGGGGCTGATTAAATCAAATGTCGCCCCATCCAGACCCAAAACAATAACCCTGCCTTTTGTCATACCTTGCCCTCGCCCCACCTGTACTTGAAGTACTGGTTGAGGGTTTTCACCATGTTTTTATCCTCTGTCAGCGCCATATCCTTTATCGGAATCCTTTTTCCTTTGTCCACCGAGAAAAGCGCTGCTTTATCATCGTCTATTATTGTTGCCCGAAGCGGCATATCGGATGTGTAGCGGATTTCAAGATTCACAAGCGAGTCCTGAAGTGTTGCTATTGCCTCCCGCTGGGTTTCCCTGCTTTCCTGGGTCAGCCTGTCGGGTTTCAGAAAGAGGATGCGCAGCTTTATTTTCCTGTCGTCGGCCTTCCTTAGGGTGGAAAGCATCCTCGGCAGATACTCGAATACCCCGGTCAGGATGAGAATCTCTTTTTCGGCTTTATCGCATGCTTTTTTCGTCTCGATTTCGGATATCTCGCCGGCTGATATTATCTCGAGGAAGCTGCGGTCTGTGTTTTGTTTATTCTCTTTGGAATATATTTTTTGCATGATGCTGGTGATGTCTTTTTTTACCTTATTGAGGTTTTCGAGCTCGCGTTCATGCTTCATGGTGCGCCAGCTTATTATGTTGCCGAGTGCTTTATCCGGGTTGATGGCTACGTATTTCATGGGTCTGCCGGGTTTTTTTCTGAGGGCCCCCATCTCCAGCAGCTCCTCGAGTATCTGGTATATCCTGGCTTGAGGTATATCTGTCAGCTCGATGATTTGCGGGGCTTTCGCCTCTCCGAGCGCGTTCAGGGCAGCCAGTGCCTTGGACTGGTATTCGGTGAGTTTAAGCTCCTGAAGTTTGTTTGTTATTTTGTAGAGTTCATCCCTTTTCATTTTTAGTTACTCAATAGTATAGTAATTTATTTATATAAGTAGTTACTATAATATTATAATATTAAGATGAACACAAATAAAAAGGTTTTGGTCGGAATCGACGGAATGCCACACAAGATGGTAGTCGACCTGTGCAAAAAAGAGATCATGCCCAACCTCGCATCGCTTGTAGACGAAGGTAACCTAAGGATAATGCAGTCCTCGACCCCCGCCGTATCCTCAATATCCTGGAACAGCATCATAACCGGAGCCAACCCGGGGCAACACGGAATCTACGGCTTCTCCGACATAATCAAAGGCACCTACAGCATGTGCTTCCCCAACTCCAACGCACTCAAAAAACCACCCTACTGGCAGACAATAAAAGGAACCCACGTGGTAATAAACGTCCCCGCCACATACCCGGTCAAAAAAATAAACGGATGCCACATCTCCGGATTCGTCTCCCTGGACATGGATAAAGCAGTCTATCCCGCAAAAATCATCCCCAAACTCGAAGAACTCGACTACCAGATAGACGTCGACGCCGAAAAAGGCCATAAATCCGCCACCCTGCTGCTGGATGAACTATTCAAGACCCTTAAGGCGAGAACAAAAGCCCTAAACTTTCTCTGGGATAAATACAGCTGGGATACACTCATGTACGTCATAACCGGAAGCGACCGGATAGAGCATTTCCTCTGGCACGTATACGAGGATGAAGGACACACGCTCCATGAGCGTTTCCTCGAATTTTATGGCTTAATCGACGAAATAATAGGGAACATAAACAATAGATTAAACGAGGACGACAGCCTCATTATATTATCAGACCACGGCATGGAGAGGGTGAAATACAACATCAACCTGAACAGCCACCTGATAAACGAGGGCTTCCTCCATCTGAGAGATGAGGGAAGAGGCTACAACAGAATAGACGATGGATCAAGTGCTTTCGCGCTTGAAGACGGCAGAATATACATAAACAGGAGAGGGCACTACCCGCGGGGGATGGTTGAAGCGGAGCGGGAGCCAGAACTCAAACAGGAAATACGCGATTCGTTTATGAGCCTGAAAATCGCAGGAGATAAGGTGATAAAGAAAGCCCACCTCAGGGAGGAAATATATCACGGACCCCAGTTGGATAACGCACCGGACGTGGTTTTAGTCCCAAACAAAGGCTTTAACCTCAGAGGCAAGCTAAGCAATGTGCTCTCAGAGAATAGCCCGCTGAGCGGAATGCACAACCCCCAAGCCTTCCTGTACACCAAAAACATAGATGATTCATTTAATGTTGAACATCCCACAGTAGAGGATGTGATTAAACTGGTGAGTTAAAAAAAAAAAAAATGATGCACAACGCAGAGAAAACATGCTGGAATTGCCCCGCAGCCAAACTAAAAGGCAACATAGATTTCAGGGCCTGCGGGCAGTCGATGAAAAAAACACTCGACGAAGACAAGGAAATAGTCATAGAATGCGCAAGACGACCCGAGCTGGGGCATTTTGAGCCCTCCATAACCTTCGAACAATGCCCTGAGTGGGTTGAAACCAAATACGGTTTCATGCTCCGTGACATGAAGGTCATGATACTCGGCGTAGACGGGTACCTGGGCTGGCCTCTGGCACTTAAGCTCGCCAAACTCGGCTGCAAGGTCAGCGGGATAGACAACTACACCAGAAGAGACTGCGTCATGGAGAAAGGAGCCCACACCATAATCCCCATACCAAAGATGACCGAGCGACTTCATGTCGCCAAAGAGGTATTGGATGTTGAAATAAACTTCCGGCGGATGGACATACGCGATTTCAAAGCATTGCGTGAATTCATCGAGGAAGTGAAACCCGAGGCCATAGTACACTACGCTGAAATACCCAGCGCCCCCTACTCCATGGTAGACTTAGACCACGCAGTTGAGGTGCAAAACAACAACGTGCTGGGGACCCTCGGGCTGCTGTGGATTATGAAAGACGTGGTGCCCGAAAGCTGCATCATCAAACTCGGGACCATGGGAGAATACGGGGCGCCCCTGACCGGCAGACCCCTTTTTGAGGGATTATTCCCCTCAGACGCCGTTTTAAGCTGGGATGACCGCGAGTGGAGCATGGGAGGCGAACTGACTCCACGCGACCCGGTATCCTTCTATCACTGCAGCAAGGTGCAGGACACCTTCAACGTCTACGAGGCCTGCAAATACTGGTGGCTTAGAAGCTACGACATCATGCAGGGAGTGATATATGGGGTCCACACCGAGGAGATAGCTCTAGATGAGAGATTGAGAACCAGATTCGACATCGACGAGTGGTTTGGAACAGTAATAAACCGGTTTGTCTCGCAGGCCATACTGGGAATACCATTAACCATCTACGGCGAAGGCGAGCAGATAAGGGGTTTCATCGCGCTCGAGGAGGCGATGGAATGCATGGTTCGCCTGATAGTCTCCCCGCCCGAACCCGGCCAATATGACGTCGTCAACCAGGTCTCGGGGATATACAAGATAAGGGATCTGGCGGAAACCGTATCTGATGTAGCCTCAAAAGAATTTGATTTAGACGTGAAGATACAGAGACTCGAGAACCCGCGCGTAGAAGCCGAAGTGCATCCTATGGAGGTTGTCGCCAAAAAATTGCCTCAGAGGGGTTTCAGCCCGTCAGTCGGGCCGGATAAGGAGGTGGCCAGAATGCTTGCTTTGCTCAACAACGATTTCATGCGTAAACGCATCGAGGAAAAAAAATACTCTATCATGCCCAAGACCACCTGGAGCGGAGAGAAAAAAGACTCCGACGTCCTTGAGCTCTATAAGCCAGGCACCAAGAAAAAAACAGGATATGAGCCGACATTCCACACAAAATGATTGACGTCAGCGAAGCAAGCTTCAGCGAGCAGGTGCTTGAATCAGATAATCTGGTTCTGGCCGAGTTCTGGTCTTCATGGTGCCCGCCCTGCAAGATAATGGAGCCCACCCTAAAGGAGCTTGAAACAGATTACCCCCAGGTTACCATCTGCAAAATAAACACCGACAGAAACAGGTCTTTGACGAAAAAATACGAGATAAGGGGGGTACCGACTTTCCTTTTTTTCAAAAAAGGCGAGCTTTTACATCGGGAGGTCAGCGCTAAATCAAAAAACCAGCTTATAAAGATAATAGAGGAACTAAAATGAGGGTTTTGGTTACGGGAGGATGCGGCTTCATCGGCCTGAATCTCATCGAATACCTGAGTGAGGTAAGCGATTTTAAGGTTAGGGTATTGGACCGCTCGGATGAGAGAAAAAGATACCTTAACCCTGAAGTAGAGTTCATCAAAGGCGACATAAGAGACGGGCCAACGGTCAAAAAAGCATTATCGGGGTGTGATTATGTCGTTAACCTGGCCGCGGAAACAGGTGTTATTCCATCGATAAACAACCCTTTAAGGGACGCCGATGTTAATGTATTGGGCACCCTGAACCTGCTTTTTCACAGCAGGGACTCGATTAATGGATTCATACATGCTTCATCGGCTGCGCCCCTTGGCGAGCATAAACCCCCGCTGCATGAGGGTTTGGTTCCAAGACCGCTTTCCCCTTATGGAGCGGGCAAGCTCGCAGGCGAAGGATACTGTTTCGCCTTCAACGCCTCATATGGGCTTAAAACAATATGCCTGCGTTTCTCCAACGTCTACGGGCCTTATTCCATGCATAAAATGAGTGCCGTGCATCTTTTCATACGCAAGGCCCTTAAAGGGGAACCCGTAACAGTATATGGGGACGGGAAACAAAGCCGCGACTTAGTTTACGTGGGCGACATATGCCAGGCAATACATAAAAGCATATCGGGTGACATAACAGGCTTGTATCATGTTGGCACAGGTAAACAAACCAGCCTGCTTGAGCTGCTGGACTTAATCGAGGAGCTGACGGGTAAAAAGATTAAGATAGATTTTAAGCCTGAGAGAAAAGGCGAGATAAAAATCAATTTCTGCAGCATAGATAAGGCTAGAAGTGAGATGGATTACAACCCAATGTTCAGCCTGCGGGAAGGGCTTGAGCAAACCATCAGATGGTACAGGGAGCATAAAATATGATATCTGCTGTGATACCAGCCTATAACGAGGGGGAGAGGATAGGCGGTGTGGTAGGGAAGGCCCTTGATTATGTGGATGAGGTGGTTGTGGTCGACGACTGCTCATCCGACGAAACCAGAGCTGTGGCCAGGGAGGCCGGCGCCCGGGTTATACGAAACGAAGCCAATATAGGATATATTTATTCCATTAAAAAAGGCTTCAGGGAGGCGAAAGGAGACATTATCGTAACATTGGACGGGGACGGAGAACATGACCCTGCTTATATCCCAAAGCTGGTTAAGCCGATAACAGACGGTGAAGCGGATTTGGTTTTTGGTGTGAGAGCCCATATTACAAGATTATCTGAGCGCCTGCTTAACCAGATAGTTAACCTTAAGGTTAAGGTCTTGGATTCAGGGACCGGCTTTCGCGCCCTGAAAAAAGAGCTGGCCGTGAAACTTGAGTTGCGGGGGGAATGCACCTGCGGTATTCTGCTTTTGGAGTCCCTTCGCCATGGAGCCGTATTCCGGGAAATCCCGGTATATAACCGGCAGATAAACAAAAAAAGAGCCATCGCCTGGGGTCATCTTAAACAATTTTTTTATTTGCTCTACGAGCTGAGCAAGGGTTGAGTGAATCTAGCCGCTACCTTATCCCAGGTGAAGTCCTCGCTTATGAAGTTGGTGTCGAATCCTGTTTTTTTGTTGAGTATAAGATTTAGTTTCTCGCTGAATTCCGCCGGATCAGAGTAGTAAACAATACCCTTGGTATCGTATCTGTGATAGTATTCTCCCGCAGGCTTATGTATTAATACCGGTGTTCTGCAGGCCAGGGATTCAACCACCGAGCGGGGTATGCCCTCTGACTCGGAGTTTAAAACAAACGCGCTCGCAGCATTATACAGGTAAGGCATGTTCATGTATTCAATGCTCTCCTTGAACAAAACATTATCGCCTGCTTCAGACATAATCTTTTTTCTGTCCGGCCCGTCCCCGACCAAAAGAAGGATTGTATTGGAGGATTTAGCCTGCGTAAACCATTTAATCAGCTCAGGAAGCCTCTTCACAGGCTCGAAAGAGCCCGCATAAACCAGCAACCTGGTTTTCAGGGGAAGACGTAGTTTTTTCCTTGATTCAAGCCAGTTACCGGGCTGGAACAAATCAAGGTCAACCGCATTTCCTATGTCCACTACCGGCGCATTAGAGTGTTTCTCGCAGAATTCTTTAAGCCGGCTCCCGGAAGCGTACACTACATCCCATTTATAGCCCAGCACATGTTGAGCGAATCTCCTGTTGAAGCCGGCGTAAGGCATCGAACCCACCCCGCAGGCGACTTTCTTGTTAAGCATCTTTCCCGCCAGATAGGTTGGCAAAAACACGCCGGTGTTTTTGGCGAACAAAACATCAGGTTTCACCGCCCTCGCCGTGAGATAAACCCGCAGCAGGTTATACAATAAAAACGGCATCCGAACCAAAAGATGATACCTGGCCGTGTAAACCAGATTAGAGTGCATCTCAACCCCCGCATCTTTAAGCGAAGTATCCGATCCTCTTGCAGCCGAGATAGCGATTTTATGTTCCTTAGCCAGCTCCCGGGCCAGATAGTATATGAACAACGCCCCACCTCTTGGAAAAGGAGTATCAGGCGAGGAAACAGGTTCCTCAGATACTAAAAGTATTTTATCCATGTATTATCGCCTCCCTCGCAAACAACGAATCATATTGGCTTAGATAATCACACAATAACCTGAATGTATCAAATCCATCCAGGGTATGCATGCACATGGGATGGCATAATATGACCGCATCCCCTTTCTGTTCGTTTATTTCTTTCACCTGAGCGCATAAAATATTTAAATATTCCCCTGCGCTTAATCCGCCGGGGTTATTTTGGCTGCCAACAGGACCCGACCCCTCCGTTACGTGAGCGTGCAGCAGGGAGTCGTGGTCTACTATGGTGTTGATGGGTAGGTGGATTAGGTTGTTTTTCTTGTAAGGTTTTGTTTGTTTCCGGTTGATGTAATCTGAGAGAACCATAATTCCCTTGTCCGCAAGCAAGGTTTGTGTGACGTTGTTGGATGAGAACGCATGAGTTCTCCATGAGCTGATATCCACGTCGATTTTTTTCATCGCAGATATTGTTTTGCTGATGTCTCTCTCCTGTATGAAGCGGGGTCCGTAGCTGCAGCCCCAGATTTTACCCAATAAATATTTAACCTCTTTGGGGATTGACTCGAATGCACTGTAGGTGTGGCCGCCCAACTCGACGTTGGCCCTGGATGCAAGCTCCCGCATCTTATCCGGCTCCTGCTCAACGGTCTTTCCGGTGCAAAATAAGGTAGCCTTCAACCCGTGCTTTTCCGCGATAACCGCGTATTCTAGTGCAAGCTGCACCTCGCTTTTATCCGAATACCTTTGCTCCAGATTCCTTCGATAAGCATGATGGACGTCGCCGGTCAAGTAAATCATTCTATCAGCGTTTTTTTGTATAATAGATAGTGACGAATAAACTAAAAACAAAACAAAAATAATCCATGAGTCAATACCATGATAAACTAATCATTTAACCCTAAGCGCAAGCATATACTGTCATTTATAGATAGATTTACATAATTAGTGAAGAAAGGGAAAATGGTTTCAACACAGAAAATCACATCAAAACTATACCAACACACGATTGGGGGATTATCCGACAGGATACTTCCCACATATTACCAAAATAAAACAAGAGAAATCAAAACAGTCGGAATAATGCTAGGCCCCTATCGGAATCTAACAACTTTAACCGCATCCGTTCTCAGCCTCCACCCCAACTGCCAGGTGCTCAACCATGCGGGAGAAAGAGTTTTCAGCAACAAGAAAATAAATTTTTTCCAAGATTACTCCGAAAAAAAATTCAGCAGCTTTTTAAGTTTCGCCGTATACGCTTCACTACATGGTAGAGGAGGTAACTACGGAGGGGGGATATTTCATTCACATGCATTTGACCACGGCATCATGAAAGAAAAATATTTCGCTAGATACGACTCGCATCTAAAGAAAAAGATAAATTGCCTGTTCTGGAAGGAATCCCTCAAGGTAAGCAATATAATAAAAAACGAGGCGTTGGATATCGACGATTTATTAAAGAAAAACAAGAGATTAAGGTTTATTCTACCTATCAGAAACCCGATAAACTGCGCGAAATCCAATATCAGAACAGGACACTATAAGGTTTTCAGCAAAAGAATATCCAATGTTGAAGAATGCATTGATGAGATACTCAAAGAATTTCTTTTTTTCCTCAAATTAAAGGACAGACACCCAAATAGATTTCTATTTTTTTTCGAGGACGGTTTTGTAGCTGATTTGGCTCAGATAGCGTCTTTCTTCGAATTAGATGTGGACGAGAGATGGATTAAGGACGCCTCAGAGGTTATTAAAATCAAAACCAGATACGATAACGATGAAAAAATAAAAGAGTATGGTATTGAATCAGCTATGAAATACTTTAGCGACTACCCTGAATTCCAAAATCACTTAATCGAAATCATAAATAAATGATTTATCCGATTGAAGCATCAATCAACATTATAACAAAAAAAAAGATGGGTTCTTTTGGGAGTAATGTATTAGAAAAAAAATGGAGGGTGTTATATTTAACTACTAACCTGAAATTCTGCCTCAGAAGAAAAGACAATGAAACAGTATATCACATATTTAATC
>NJDH01000026.1 GCA_002254405.1 Candidatus Altarchaeales archaeon ex4484_96 | reverse complement strand
CAAGCGCCTCCTTCCAAGGTATCTCGGCGGCCTTCGCACATATTTCTTTTAGGTCGGCGGATGAATATCCCTCGGTTAAATCAGCCAACTCGTTTAGGTCAACATCCTCTTCTACGGGTATGTCTCTCGTATGCACCCGGAATATCTCGTATCTTGCCTGCTTGTCGGGTCTTGATACCAGAATCTTTTTGGAGAACCTCCCAGCTCTCTTAATCGAGGGGTCAAGCACCCAGGGGAAGTTGGTGGCTGCTATTACCATCAATTCCTTGTTTTTCTTGGTGTTATCCAGTTCCTCAAGCAGAATATCCACTATTCGTCTTTCCTTCCCGGTCAGGCTCAGGTCTCTTCTGATGGCGAGGGCGTCTATTTCATCGAAAAACAGTATGGCGGGGGTGTTCTTGTTGGCTCTCTCAAACACCTCCTTTATATTCTTCTCCGAGCGCCCCTCCTCGCTTGATATTATGTCTGTGATTCTGACATCAAAAAATGATGCCTCGCATTCACCGGCCGCGGCCATCACAATATATGTTTTCCCGCATCCTGGGGGGCCATAAAGTAATATCGAACCCGCCTCTTTTCTGAATTCCCGGGCTAAATCCTCCCTCATCAAGGGATAGACTATGTTTTTTCTTATCTCCTCTTTCACATCCTCAAGATTACCAACGTCCTCAAAAGACAAATCAGGCTTGATTGCCTCATCCACACCACCCCCGTATTTCAGAATGAAGTCGGCGAAACTCTTAAACCAGTCCTCTTCCCCGCTAGCTCTTATCTCTTTAGCAGCAACCTTAAACCAGGGTATTAGAGACGATTTTTGTTTCTCTATAGCAGCTAAAAAATCATCCATGGATATCTTCCTCATCTCGCCGCTTTCAAGGGCTTCAGCCCAGGGTTTCTCAGAGGCCGCATCACATATGGCCTTTAAATCAGATGAGGAATATGATTCCGTTAACTCAGCGAGTTTATCGTAGTCTATGCCCGGCCCCAGAGGAAGCTTTTTGCTGTGTATTTTAAGTATCTCCTTCCTGGTTTTATGGTCCGGCGGTGGGATGAATATCTGTTTCGTGAATCTGACAGACCTCCTGAGAGCCGGGTCGATGTTCCAGGGTACGTTGGTGGAGGCCATCACAAGAACATCCTCCCCCAGGCTGTCTACGCCATCCATCTCCATGAGAAACTGGTCTATCTCCATCTTCTCGGCATAAGAGCGTCCTTTCACTCTGCGACCGCCTATGGCGTCTATTTCATCAAAGAAAATTATTGCGGGAGAGTTTCTCCTGGCCTCCTCAAAGACCGCATGCAGGCTTTTAGCACCCTCATCAACGCCCTTTGATATTATGTCGCTTATGTTGACGTTGAAGAACACAACCCCGCACTCGCCCACCGTCGCCTTAGCCATATAGGTTTTACCGCATCCAGGCGGTCCGTAGAGCAAAATCGCTCCCCCGCCTTTTTTACCGAATTCTTTAGCCAGCTCGGGTTTTGTCAGAGGGTATACGATAGCCTGGAGGATTTCCTGTTTAATGCCCTCGAGGTTCGCGACATCAGAGAAGTTTATCGTGCTTGACTCGACCGGGACAGTACCCTTGGACCCTATGGCCGTGCCGATAGCAACCGGTTTAAGCGGGGCCCCCCCGATTAAATCCGAGTTGGGGGTTCCGTTCCTGCACACAGGGAAATGAATCTCCGGCTTTATTTTCATATGCTGCTCGCTTTTCTCTCTAACACCCTGCAGGTAAGGCATAAAGGTGATGCCTTCAAGCTCAACCTTGGCATTAAACAACAAACCCAATACTTCGCTTATTTTATCGATAGAGTACTTGATTTTATCCTTATCGTATTCTTCCACCAGGGTGTTTGTTTCCTTCAGATACTGGGATAAATCCCATCCATCGTCCCTGAATTGGGGGAAATCGCAGTTGAATTTCACCCTGCGTTTCACCAGTATCTCGTCGTCGGTGGGGTTGAATTCCTTCCAGAGAGTGGAGAGGATGACCTTAAGCGATGGCTTAAATGTTTTAATCAAAGCAATACGCTCAAGCTCCAAAACCGAGTGCATGTCCAGCTCGTCATAGAATATCCAGTTGGTTCTCATCAAATCCCCGAGTGTTTTAATCGCCATATCCGGCAAATCAATTATTTTACGCAATAGATCGTAGGTGTCAACGCGGGTTGAATACTGGTTTATTCTCGCAGGAGAGTGATACATGTCGGCTGTTGATAAATCAACATACATAAAATTGTCTCTTATTTTATAGATTGTCTCGGTTGCGATGATGCCCTTGTGTTCTTCCTCCTGGCGCGATATTCTCAGTCTCGCACAGGGACGATATGATTTGTTGAGCTTAACGTTCTCCCTGTTTATGGCTCTTTTCAGGGAGCCAAGCGGGGACTCATCCAGCGCCTTAAGTTCAGCTGCTTTTTCGGCGCTTTTTGAGACAGCAAAGGACAGGGTTTCAACCCTCTGGATTTTCATATCGGTTAAATATAACTTTTTATTGTTTTTAATAACAGGTGATTTTTAGTCTACTATCATATAATAAAATAACTCGTGCTACAACAGGCAGAATTTCAGATGATGATTTGATTAAACAAAAAAGAGGTGCTTAAATGAACTATAATATCAGGGGAACCACCATGCAGGTGGCGGACATAGAGATAGAGGAAGGGGAATCGGTTTATACCGAATCAGGGGGTATGGCTTGGATGTCACCCAACATAGACATGAAGACGAACATGAAAGGCGGAATCATGAAAGGCATCGGCCGGGTTTTCGCTGGTGAATCTCTTTTCATGACAACATACACCTGTAACTCGGGTAAAGGTTTGATTTCTTTCTCAAGCGAGTTCCCGGGAAAAATCATACCAATTGAATTAAAAGAAGGGGAGAGCATGATAGCTCAAAGGGACGCTTTCATGTGCGCGCAGTCTAGCGTCAGGCTTGAAATGCATTTTCGAAAAAAACTGGGGGCTGGCTTATTCGGCGGAGAAGGCTTTATAATGCAAAAACTCACAGGACCCGGAATAGCCTTTGTTGAGATAGCCGGTGAGATAACGAAATACACTCTTAAAGCAGATCAGATGCTTAAGGTGGACCCGGGCTATATTGGGATGTTTGAGCCGACCGTGGATTTTGATGTTACAAGAGTGAAGGGCGTCAAAAACATATTCTTTGGAGGAGAGGGTTTGTTTCTGGGCACGGTCAGGGGACCAGGCAACGTTTGGCTTCAGTCTATGCCGCTTTCCAACCTGGCTGCCAGGATTAGAAGATACATTCCAACAGGATAAACCATGGACCTGATATCCCTGCTTGTGTCAGCAGCGGCCCTGCTTTTTTTGGGGCTGCTTTTTCTTTTATTTATTGTAGGTATTCTATCATCTGTTTTTGGGATAGCTCTCGGGTTCTTGGATTTCCTGCTGGACCCGTTGTTTTCGTTTTACTACCGGTTTTTCGGCAAAAAAGAGGATGCTAAATCCAAAGACTACTCGATAGAGCAGGGTGAGGAAGTCAGCTGATTAGTTTAACTGACTCTATCTTCCCCCCCCTATCCGCCAGGGAGGTGACGAGTATATTAAGCGCCTGGTTCACGGCTGAGTCATCAAGCCCGGTTACATCAATGAACACATCATTTGTCGAATATCTTAAACGGGTTAGTTCCCCGTTTATTATCGGGGGGAAAGACAATACGTTATTGTTTTTATCCACGATTATCGGGTAACGGCTTAATCCTGATAAAATCCATGAGTAATCCCTGCCCTTAGGGTGTTTTTTTAGTATCTGCGCTAAAGTAAGCTTCTTGTCCATGTCCAGGGCACAAAACCTGATCGAATCAGGCTCAACCGCCTTGTAGGTGAAAGGCCCCTTAACATCCCTCATGTCATGGACGCCTATGGCCACCTTCTTCCGGTGGCGGCCGTGGGTCACATGTAGTTTCTCCTGCAGGTTCATAAGAGAGATAAGCCTTTTCCCATCCAGGCTGAGGTTTCTAATCACTGCCGCAGCGATATAGGGTCTTATCTTTTCCACGGAGCCATCAACCTTAAGTGTGACCCCTGATTCGCTTACAGGGTATTTTTTCAATCCCAACTCAAGGCCCATAAACCCCCGCAAAGCCCTTGTAAAACCCTCAACCGAGAGTAGATCAGGGCGGTTGGGGAAAACCTCCACCACAATCTTCTCCTCGTCTATGCTCTCTAGGTCAACCCCGAGCATTGGTATTTTATCCCTAAGCTCTTTAATGCTTTTCGTACAACCCAGCTGGGTTATGAAATCCTGAAAGTCAAGCTCTATTGTTGGCATCTTCTTGGTTAGTATACTTTTTAATTCATGAATATAAATCATGTAAACACAAAAAGATAAAATGCTCAGACCAAATATCGGCGACATCAGAGTAGCATTATATGAGCTTAGCAGCATATGCAGGGTTATGGCTTTTATCTTTCTCATACCGATTCTTTTTTCGTTTTTTTATGCCGGCGAAATTAATCTGGTTTATCTTGGGGGGCAGGTTATTGTTTTCGTATTGCCCGCTTTGGTGATGTATCTATTGTATCTTGTCTGTAGCAGGCTTGGATCATCTGAGGAGGTTAGAAGAAAGCATATTATTATGTCTGTTGCCCTGGCCTGGCTTATTATACCGTTTGTGGGTTCAATACCCTATATTATGAGCGGGACCCTAACCCCCATGGATGCGTTCTTTGAGTCCATGTCGGGGTGGACTACAACCGGTATGTCGATGATGATAAACCCCGAATCTGTTAGAGGGGATATCGTGTTTTTGAGGAGTCTAAGCCAGTGGGTTGGAGGGATTGGTGTGGTTGCTTTAGCTCTTGTTATCTTTATGCGGGAGGGTACGGTGAGCCTGGACTACTACTCGCATGAGGTTGGAAGGCAAAAACTGAGGCCCAGAATGCGCGACACCATCATGGAAACATGGAAGATTTATTCAATGTACACGTTTGCTTGCATTGTTTTATTGATTATCCTGGGTATACCTGTTTTTGATTCCATCAACGTAGCCTTCGCAACGCTGTCCACAGGCGGGTTCACACCACACGCGGAAAGCATAGGATACTACGATAACCTGCTGATAGAGCTTGTATTGATTTTTTTCATGATTGTTGGGGCAACCAGTTTCCTGATTCACCTGAAGGTCTTCGAGGGTAAATACGAGATGCTTTTAGATAATATTGAATTCAAATACATGCTTTATATTCTATTGCTGTCTTTTGTTTTTGTGAGCCTGTTCATGTTTCTTGGCGCAGGATACAAAAGCGTGGGTGATTTATTTGATATCGCCAGAAGCGTATTATTTCACTGCGTTGCCGCAATCACCTGCACTGGATTTGGATTAAGCGATCTTGGTGTGTGGACGCAGATACCCCAAAGCGCCTTGATGGTTTTGATGTATGTTGGCGGAGTATATGGGTCCACAGCCGGCGGGATAAAGCTTCTTAGATTCATTGTCGTGTTGAAGGTTTTAAAGCATACCTTCGACAAGATGACTCTCCCCCGTAGCGCGGTTTTGCGCATTGGTTTAAACGACCAGTTCCTTGAGTATGAGGAATTAATCCACATCATGGGATTATGCGCCGCTTATGTTATAGTTGCCCTGGTTGGTGCGCTCGTGATAACATCAACGGGCTTTGAGGAGCTACATGCGCTTTTTTTAAGCCTCTCTGCCATGGGGAACGTGGGGTTGATTGATGTTTCATCTAATGTTTGGTTTAGCATGAGCCCCATATGCAAGATGGTTCTCATATTACTGATGTGGGTGGGGAGATTAGAGATTTTCCCGATATTAATTCTGTTGTCTTCGTTTATGCGCTGGAAGAAAAAAAAGGATTAATCAGAGAACAGGTTTCTTGTTTTATATCCTCTCTACTGGATAGTTAATCCCACATAAAAAAAATGTTTAAAACAAACTTAGAGGATATAAAGATAGCCTTAAACGACCTGAGCGTGATTTTTCGGGCTACATCATGCCTCTTCCTTTTTCCTTTGGCTTTCACATTTCTTTGTTTCAGGGGAGATAACATCATTGATTTATTCCAAAAAATTATGGTTTTTGTCGTGCCTTTCCTGAGCCTTTATCTTTTGCATAAGCTCTTTAAGAGAATCCCGAGAAAATATGAAACCAAAACAAAGCATGTTATGATGAGCGTCTCGATTGGATGGTTATTGATTGCTGCTGTTGGAGCCCTGCCTTATGTTTTAAGCAATACCCTTAACCCAGTAGACGCTTTCTTCGAGTCGATGTCGGGGTGGACTACCACAGGCATGACCCTCATAGATTATCCCGAAAAAATGCTTGAGGATAAAAAGGATATTCTTTTTTATAGAAGCTTCACCCAGTGGGTCGGAGGGGTGGGTATTATCGTCTTGACATTGATTGTTTTTCTGAGGGAAGGGACTGCAGCCATCGAGTATTATTCCTCGGAGGTGGGTAGCTTGAAGCTTAAGCCCAGCATCAGGAGAACCATAAAAGAGACGTGGAAGATATACATACTCTACACCATCGCATGCACTATACTGCTTTTTTTGGTGGGTGTGGGGAGAATGGATTTATTTGATGCCTTAAATCATGCTATGACTGCCCTGCCAACCGGCGGATTCTCAATCCACTCTGAAAGCATTGGTTTCTACGGGAACCCACTTGTGGAGCTTGTCCTTATCTTATTTATGATGGCGGGAGGCATCAGCTTCATCATACATTATCGGGCTTTTGAGGGGAAGAAAAGCCATATAATCAAAAACATCGAGTTCAGATACATTCTGCTGATAGTCAGCGTGGCAACCGTTGTTTTCTTTATTTTCTTCATTCCTGGTGAGGGAGCACTCAATAGTTTCAGATTATCGTTGTTTCAGACTGTCTCTATTATGACAACAACAGGATTCGGAACCTCAGATATAGCTTTTTGGCCGGTTCCAACCCAGGCTCTCCTGCTTATGCTTATGCTTATCGGGGGCAGCTATGGTTCAACGGGAAGCGGGGTGAAGGTTTTGAGGTTTGTGGTGATAGCTAAATCCCTGGTTTACTCGCTTAAGAGGTTCACGCTCCCTAAAAGCGTGATGCTGAGACTGACTGTGGGAGAGAACACAATAGACTATGATGAGATAACGTTTGTGTTCGCTTTCTTCACAACCTATCTTCTATTAACCTTCATTGGAGCGCTAGTATTAACGGGGTTAGGTTACGGCGGCTTTGAGTCAGCCTCGGTGTCTCTTTCCGCGATAAGCAACGTCGGACCCACATACATCCCTCTTTTCGTCGAATCCCCTGAGGGGGTATTTGAACCCAACGCGAGATGGTTTCAGATGCCTGATGTCGGGAAAATAACCCTTATTCTTTTGATGTGGATTGGTAGACTGGAGATTTTCCCGATATTGGTGTTTTTCACCATATTTGTTAGAAAAAGAAAAAGAAAGAAATAATCAGGGACTCAGAATACTGATGCCTAAGCCCTCAACGAACTCTATCGGGTGTATTACTTCGCTGTGCCTTGTCGAGCGCATCTTTTGTATCACCAGGTTTCTTCCTTTAACAGGTCCCGTTAGCTCATAGTTTAGTTTTATGACCCCGTCAACCAGGGACTCGGGCAGAATATCACGCTCGAAACTTCTCACATCCCCTGATTCCGAGAGGATGATTGCTGTAGCCCCTATCTTTTTCAGCTCGGTTAAAAAGGTCTCAGTCAGTATCCTGGACGCTACAATAGGGTGCTTGGGGTCGGGTATAATATCTGTTATATCCTTGAGTGCTGTGTAGGTCATTTCAACATCCTTCCATGGAACGGGATGGAATGATATATGCGATAGTGAATCAATAACCACTCTCTCGTATTTGCCTTCTTTAACGGCGGTGAGGATGTTTGAGATATCAAACTGCCTGGAGTCGACCTGAAGCATCTCGATTTTTTTGTCTGCTATGAATGGTTTGAGATCCCACCCGAATATCTCGGCCTGGTCTAGCAAATCCGTGGTTTTCTGCAATAGAGAGACGTATATGCCTTTCTCCCCTTCTGTTGCTCCGGCATATAGATACCCTAAGCTGAATATTGATTTACCTGTACCTGGAGCGCCTGAAATCATAACAGAGAATTCCTTGGGAAAGCCACCCCCTATTAAATCATCTAAGCCGTTTATTCCGGTTTTTATTCTATTGATGTCCATTTTCTCTCAGTAATATATTAATGCACTTTATTATATATACTCTATCATCTTTTTCTGCCTTAAGACCTCGCTTTGGGTTAAGTAGTCTTTGAGCGGTAATTTAAGTTTTGTTTTCAGATGATGTAATGCCTTAGGTAGGGTATCATGTTTAGAGGGCTTTTTTTTCAGAGCCCGCCGGGTGTTCTCCCTGACCTCCCAGACCCCGACAGGCACAACATAGCCTTCGGATATCTCACGAAACACGACAGATCGTGCTTGTCTTTTAATCCGGTGCAAATATTCGGTTACAGCAAAACGCGCAGCATAATATCCTCCGCCCTGCTTGTGGGCGTATCGTGTTCTACCCGCGTATGGCTCGTTTTCTTGTGTGATAACCGGTGTGGTCGCTGACTGGGTCCAGAGTGTTTTGGGAGCCCAGGCCTCAAACTGCTCGAACTCCCATCTACCCGGCATAAAAAGTATCATAAAGTGGTTGTCTAGGTAGGTGTTTTCATGTATCAGGTATTCGTTTATCGACGGATAATCGCGTATTTGGCTCATAAGCTCCTTTGATATTATGTCGTCTACTGCTGTAATAGACCACCGGGTTGGAACAAGCCTTCTTTTGTCTTCTAAACCAAGAGCCCCTGAAGACAGTATTCTTGTGAGATAATAGACGTCGTATTGTTTAAGATACAGCTTTGTTGTCGCCTGCCGGGCGCTTAGCTCATCTGACACAACAGCATCGACTTTCGCCGGTATGCGGGGGTTTTCGGTTAATGAAAGCTTTATCAGCTCGCCTGAGGGCCCCATCGGCTGGTTTATATTCGAAAAAGAAACAGCGAAAGAAGGCTTTTTTTTGAAGGTGTTTTCGACATAAACAGGTTTGGATGCTAGGGCTAATTCCTGTATCTCCTGGGTGAAGGAATTATTTGTGTGAATATTTTGTTTCTTCTTTGAGCGCAAAAGCTTAGAGCGCATATTTATTATTTCGGCCAGGGATGAACCATACCATCTGGCCGGGTCATCCAGCAATTCAGCCGCCCCCCCATCCAGAGCCGTCATCGGCCCGATATATACGTTAGGGTAAAAATGGTGTCCTATGAAAACAGAAGGTGATTTCCCGTACATATACTCTGAGAGTCTTAATTCGGTTGATTGCTTGATTTGAGCCTTCGCCAATAGCGGGCAGGTTTTTTCCCCGCAAAGCAGCCTGCTTCCCTTGCAATGCAGGCAGAGCTCTCGGATGCGAGGCTTCATTTTCTATGTTTTTTTGATTTCCTCAACCAAGCGGGGCAACAAAACCGCCGGGTCTGTTACAAGCCCAAGCGCCTGGGTTGTTCCCCTATCCTGCAGTCGGGTTACGACGTAAGGGTTGATGTCTATGGCAACTGTTTTAACCCGGGATGGTAGCATATTACCTGTTGCTATGCCATGCAGCATGGTAGCGTATATTATGCACATGTCGATGCCCTCTATAAGCCTGCGCATCTTATCCTGTGCGGCCATCACATCTGTTATGGTATCAGGCAGCGGACCGTCGTCCCTGATCGAACCACCGATAACGTAGGGCACATTGTTTTTAACGCACTCATACATCACCCCACCCCCCAATTTACCTTCATCCACCGCTTTTTTAATCGAACCCGCCTTCCATATCTCGTTTATGGCCTTAAGGTGGCTTTTGTATCCTCTCTTCAGGACCCTCCCTGTTTTTTTATCCATCCCGAGAGTAGTCCCATATAATTGTTTTTCCACGTCCATTGTGGCGAAACCGTTTCCTGTGAAAAGAGCGCAAACATATCCCCGCCTTATCAGCTCACAGAGGGCTTCATCTGCTCCGGTGTGAGCTATGGCTGTGCCCACAACATGAGCTATGCCCCCTCCCGCGTTTTTTATTTTTTCCATCTCATGGGCGAGGTCTTTTATGTAAGCGTTTATGGGTTTTTCCGGGGACACCTCAGATGACATGAAACCAAACAGTTCATCGGGCTCCCGCGGCCTTTCCGGGGCTTCAACCTTGATACCGTCTA
>NJDH01000025.1 GCA_002254405.1 Candidatus Altarchaeales archaeon ex4484_96 | reverse complement strand
GAGATTTCACATACTCCTTGTTTTTATAGAAATGCAGGGCGTCGCTGTAGTATGAGCTGGCCATCTCAAAAAAATGCTCGCCTACGCCATCTATGCCAGGATTATCTGTCTCATTAAGTCTCAGCTTATCAAACCATGGACGGGCATTACTTAAATATTTATCCAACCGATTTTTCAGGTCTTCGCTCATGATAAAAAAAAATCAGCCGCTGTGGGAGTATCTATCATGCAGGGTTTCCTCCTCCCTGACTTCTCTTCTTCCGGCGGCAACCTCATCTATGCTGTGTATGCTGCCCCCCAAGCGGGATATAACCTTCCTTACGTGGTCAATATCATTGAATTTGCCCAGTAAGGTGATTTTGACGTTCTCAACCTCTTTATCCATCTCATATACGCTGATGTTAACCCCCTCGATTCCCTTTACAGACGAAAGCTGCCTGGCAAAAGATACGATATCAGGGGAATGAGGTTTAAGTACATCCAAAACCACCCGCCTCACTTCGCTTGGTTTAGCATCCATCTTGTGTAATAAAATATTAAAGCATTCGTTTATTTAAATCACTTCTTCGACAAAATGATGGTATAGCCTCTTAACCCGACAAGCCGGGATTTTGTTTTCTCTGATATCTCTTGTGCCATCTTTTTCTTCCCGTCTATGTTTCTGGCTGAAGGAAGAATTTTAACCTTAACCCTCCCGTGTTTATCTAACTGGGTTTTGATTTCAGTAAACAGGTTATCTGATAAACCCCCTTTGCCCACATGAATCAATGGGATTTCTGTTTTCATTTCATTTGCCTCTTTTCCTTCACCTCCCTTAGGTAGGGATAAAAATTTTTTCTCCCGCATCGAAGGCAGCTGACCTCCACCCTCTTTTTTGCCGGGTTGGTTCTAACCTTAGAGCTTAACCCCGGATGGAGGTAATGATAACAATACCTACAGTATCTGCGCTTCAATACCGACGGGATGGCTGTATTAGTTCTTGAGCTGATTTTTTTCGCGGAAAAAACATGTTCATTCGCTAAATCAAGGTCTCCTTTAAGGGCTGCCGCCTCGGCTTCAACAAAAAGGGCCTTAATTCGCTCTAAAGCGATTTTTTTTTGCTCTCCTCTCCTAACAGAGCTCATTTAGTCAACACCCTGATTTTGTTTTTACGTACGTGAACCATGTCCTCGAATCTGACCCCATATTTATTCGCCAGATAGATACCTGGTTCAATGGTGAAAACCATCCCCTCCCTGACAACCAAATCCGAGTCAGCTGAGATGCTGGGTTTCTCATGCACATCCAAACCCACACCATGCCCTGTGGAGTGATAGAATCTGAGACCTTTATGTTGGATTTTTTCCTCCACATGCTCGTGTATTTCCCCCACAGATAATCCCACATGAAGCAGGTCTATGGTTTCCAGTTCAAGATTGGATACGAACTCCATCATCTGCCTTATTTCCCCACCGACCGAGCCGACAGTGAAAGTGCGGGTCATATCAGAGTAATAGTTGCCGTATCTGGCGCCTAAATCCACTAATACAAGGGAGTTGTTTTTTATTTTCTTGAGTTGGGGGTTAGCGTGTATGTCTGCTGTGGCTGAACCTGAAGCCAGAAGAATCCCCTGCTTAAAAGGAGGGCACTCTGAGCCTAATCTCCTAAGCTCGGCTTCTACCTCAGCTGCCGCCTCAGCCTCCGAGCAACCGTGGACTGCTACTTCGCGGGCTTTATCCATGCCCTTCACCGCAATAGAAGCCGATTTCTCAAGTAATCCTATTTCATAATCTGATTTAATCATCCTCTCGGATTCAATGACCTCGGTTGTAGGCGGCTTATATCCCAAGTTCTCCACAACACGATTATATGAGCTAACGCTAATATCCTCGACCCCAAGCCCCCGATTAATCTGCTTTAAGTAATCGAAGACCGCCTTTCTGTCATAGGGACGCACAATAAGAGGGTATTTATCATCTTCATATAGGCTGCTATGCTGTTTGATATATAAATCCTTCAACCACAGGACAGCCTCATCTAAGCCTACAACAGCAACCCCGCTGCCTAAACCCGTCAAATAAAAGAGGTTGCTTTTATTTGAAACCAGGATGTGGGTTAAACCATCACGTGATAAACCCTCCCTGACGCGGGCTAGACGCGATTCTAGCTCCGAAAACAAAAGATTCAGTTTCATTTTAATAAAGAGCAAATGACACCTATACTTCCCTGAGCCCCTTATCCCATTTATAGAATTCCTCAGTATACAGGAAAGCGCCTGCAGATGACTCATCATAGCGTGAATCACCGACTATGTGAGGTGATTTAACGCCGGTTATTATCGTGATAACCTCTATTTTTTCGCTCACCTTAGGGTCTATCCGGGCACCCCAGGTAACGGAGGCATCGGGCCTTAATTCTTTAGTAATCAATTCACCTATCGCATTAGCTTCCCCCAGCGTCATGTCTTCCCCGCCGGTTATGTGACCGTTGTTTAAAACAGCCTTTATGTCCGCGAAATCCAGGTTAACGAGGCTGGGCTCCATAATCGTTTCGGTTATTCCTTTAACCGCTCTGGCAACAACCTCATCAGCCACCGAAAAAGCCTTATCTATCGGCAGGTTAGGCACGTACTGCACCAGCTTATTATTGTCTATTATGATAACCGTGTCAGCTACTTTTTTTAGGTTTTCGATACCCTTGCGGGCCTTATCCAGCCGCGAGCGCTCAAGCTTGAAGGGGAAGGTAACAATAGCAACAACAATAGCACCCTGCTCTTTGGCGATTTCCGCTATGACAGGAGCAGAGCCTGTCCCGGTTCCACCCCCCATCCCTGCTGTTAAAAACAATAGATGGGTGTTAGCCAGCAAATCATCGAGTTCATGCCGGCTTGCTTCCGCCGCTTTCGCTCCCAGCTCCGGGAAACCACCAGCACCTAAACCGCCCATAAGCTTGGCTCCAATCAAAATCCGGGTTATGTCGCCGCTTATTTTTTTCAAATCCTGCTTATCCGTATTGGATGCAATCAACTCGGCACCCTCAATACCGATATGTTCAAGCCGGTTTATTGTGTTGTTTCCAGCCCCTCCTGAACCTAAAACAACAATTTTAGGCCTCTCAACGCCCTCAAATTCATCAAAATCCCGCCTCTCAAGCTTGCCATGCTGGAGTGCTGCGCTCACAATGGAATCCATTTTGTTTTAATCATACGATAATGATAAACAATAATTTGGTTTTTCAGATATAAATATTTCAGCTTTATTGAGGTATCCATTTAATGGACTTTTAGCTATTTAATCCAATATATATCCGGTGAGCTAGACCGGGAGGTTGGGCGTCTCCTATTCTCTCAAACCGCCCTTATGGAGAGGTTGAAGCCCGGGGGGCGATTTATCCTCCCTGTGCTGGTCTGAATCTTCAACTATGAACTATCGTCTCACCGGATTTGTCGCCCTGGGAACCGGGTCAGGCCTTGGCGGGAGCAGCCCTAACCAAGGTGGACAATGCTGGTGAGGTCGCGGTAGCGAGACGGGAATCAGGTAGCCCGCACTTGGATGATGATTCCACCTTCGGGCGTGCTCGCCACGGAAAAAAGAGAGAGTATGCTGTGGAGTAAACTATAGACGCTGGCTTTATCAGTCTCAGAATAAAATAACCGAGACCATTACCTCAACAACAATCAAGGCAACAACAACACCCACGACAACCTGAGGGTCCATCTTGGGGCCGCCTTCGTCCACGTCAAAATACCTAACCAAGCCCGCGCTTCCAGCAGGGCTTCTCGCCTGTTTTTTCTTCAATACTGGCATTTTAACAAGTTAAGATATGGTAAATACTCCTTTAAATACCAGGGTCTAAAGAGCTCAATATGTTGAGACATTATTTAATAGGTTTTAGCTGCGCTAACCTCAACACCCTCTAATCCACAGACAACACACTTGCTTTTTTTAACATCAACAGATAGTATGTCGGCACATTCCTCTATCGAATCAGCGCATTCGCTCTTGCCGCACCATCCCGCTTTAATGATGCCTTTGCCAGCATAATCGCGCAGCTCATCCAGGTTGCCTGCAGAAAAAAAACCTTCATTGAAACGTTTTAAGGCTTCATCCCTCATAGAGGAGGTTATTTTCTTGAAAAACAGTTCAACATCAAGTTTATCTAAGGATACCTGCTTTTTCTCACCCGTATCCCGGCGTACCACCGTAACAAGACCCTGCTTCAGCTCCCTGGGACCGAGCTCTATCCTCAATGGAACGCCCCTCATCTCCCACCTGAAATATTTAGCTCCCGGGCGCTCATCCCCATCATCTACCTTAACCCTCACACCCTTGTTTTTGAGCTCAGATGATAGTTTCCCAGCCGCCGATAATATGGCTTCTCTCTCGGATTCCTTGAAAACAACCGGGATGATTATAACCTGAACCGGTGCTATCGCAGGGGGAAGAATCAAACCGATATCATCCCCGTGTATGCATATCACCGAAGCCAGCAGCCTGCCAAAGCTCGGACCATAAGAGCAGGTGTAAGCCAGCTTATGCTGTCCGTCCTCGTTTTCGTATGTTAAACCAAAGGCTTTCGAGAAATTCTGTCCCAGATCATGGATTGTGGCAACCTGAAGTGTTCTGCCGTCCGGCATAAGCGTGTCGAAGGCCCGGGTTTCGCTTGCGCCCGGGAAACGATCCCACTCGGGTCTGGCAGATACAACATACGGTATGCAAAGCAGATCACCTATAAGCTTAGAGTATATTTCATCTATCATCTCCATGTGCCTGCGCACATCATCTGCGTCTAAGTGGGCCGAATGCCCCTCGTTCCAAAGGAACTCTCGACCGCGTATGAGTGGGCGCGTGTGTTTGGTCTCGTACCTGTAGACGGCACAGCTTTGCTGGACCATATAGGGTAAATCAGTGTGTGAGCGTATCCAAAGCTTGAACATCTCATAGATGGGCGTCTCGCTTGTCGGCCTGAGAGACATTTTTCTATCTAATCTGTTTTTTCCAGCGTGAGTAACCCAGTATACCTCCTCCTCGAAGCCCGCTATGTGTTTTGTTTCCTTGCCGAGTATGTCTTCCGGGATTAAAACAGGGAATAAAACAGGCTCATGACCTGAGTCATTAAGCAGTTTCTCAAGAAAATACTGCATTTCTTTTATGATATGAAGCCCCCAACCCCGATATATCAGCATCCCCTTAACAGGATAGCGACCGTCCACTATATCGGCTTTCTCAAGCAGCTTGTGATACCATTCGGATAAAATCTTTTTTTTCCCCATTTTTTCCCCGGGATTTTTTATTTTTTACGTAGATGTTCCCTCACAATTTTCAGCGCACAGTATTTACCGCACATGCTGCATTCTTTCTTATCTGATAGATTTGGGTATCTTTTTTTGATTTCCTTATCTAATCCCAGTTTGAACATTGTCTCCCAGTCCAGCCTCCCGCGTGCCGCGGACATCAGGTCATCGTCTTTTCTATCCCCCAAGCGGACGATATCCGCCGCATGAGCGGCTATTTTCGAGGCAACAACCCCTTTTTTCACGTCATCGATGTTGGGTAAACCCATGTGTTCCGAGGGTGTGACATAGCATAGAAAGTCGGCTCCGTGCATCGCAGCTAATGCCCCACCGATAGCCCCGGATATGTGATCAAAACCTAATGCTATGTCTGTTACCAGAGGACCCAGCACATAAAAAGGCGAGTTATCGCAGATGCGCTTTTGCATTCTCACGTTGTATTCTATCTGGTCTAGTGGAACATGACCGGGACCCTCTATGATAATCGGGACACCTGCTTTACGTGCTTTTTTTGTGAGCCTCCCGAGATTAAATAATTCCTTAAACTGCAGCTCATCTGAGGCATCATGCAGGCAGGCGGGACGCAGGGCATCCCCCAGGCTTATCACCACCTCATATTCTTTCACTATCTCCAGCACATCATCAAAGTACTCGTAAAGCGGATTCTCTCTCCCGTTTATAATCATCCAGGCGGCCAGGAAGCTGCCTCCCCTGCTGGTCACCGGAATCAGGCGCTCAGGGAGCTGGTTTACCATATCCAGGGTTATGCCGCAGTGTAGTGTCACGAAATCGACTCCATCCATGCAGTTTCTCTCGATTACCTTAAGGATGTCTTCCCTGCTCATGTTTGTTTTTTTCTCGATGAAGGCCTGGTATATTGGGACAGTACCCACGGGGATGGTTGTTCTTTTGATGATTTTTCTTCGCATGTCATCCAGGTGCTCTCCAACGCTTAAATCCATGAGGGTGTCGGCTCCTGAATCCATTGCCGCCTTCGCCTTCAAAAGCTCTTTATCCTCATCCATACAATCGGGTGAATAGCCTATGTTAGCGTTCACCTTAACGCGGGTGTCTGTGCCAATAGCAAGGGGTTTAATATCTCTTTTAGCGTTTTTAACCAAAACAATCCAGCCCTCCCTGACTCTCCGCTTGAGTTTTTCCTCGCTTAAACCCTCGCTTCTGGCTAACTCAGAAAACATTATTTTATCCTCAACCCGAATCCATCCACTTTATCTGAAACAGATGTTTTAAGCTCATTGATTCTGCCGGTGGCCTTAATGTCGGGCTCAATACTTTTTATTTTATCGGCTGATATGCTGTCCGCCTGAATCTCAACCAGAGCAAGCTCTGCTCCAAGAGACATCTGATGCTCGGACTTAAATCTCCTAATCTCGGAAATCACCTCAACCAACAGCTCACCCTTAGCCAAAGCATCCTCGGATATCAACGACTTGTCAGCCTTAGGCCAGCTGCTGAGAGAACAATAACCCCCCACAAGGGTATCCCATATCTCCTCGCTGATGTGGGGCGTATAAGGTGAGAGCAAAAGCAAAACAGTCTCCAAAACCCTCTTCAGGGTGTGCTGGGCGGCCCTCCTGGAGTCCTCACCATATATTTCCGGCTTATAGAGGCGGTGTTTAACCATCTCAAGATAGTTGTCGGCGAAATCATGCCATAAGAAGCTCCGAATAGCGGTAAGCGGGATGTTAAATACGTATTTGTCGAGATTAACGCTGCACTCGGATACGAGAACCTGAAGCTTCGACAATATCCAATAATCAACATCCCTCAAATCAACATCCTCCTCCCCATCATAGTCCTCCAGATGCATCATAATAAAACGCGAGATATTCCATAATTTAATGAGAAACCTCTGGCTATGATCACATTCCTCCCAGGAGAAAGGGTAATCATCCCCCGGGGTGCCGCCTGCCGCCCACTGCCTTATGGTGTCCGCACAATACTTCTCAAGAGGCTCCTCGGGTTCGATGACGTTACCCAGGGACTTGCTCATCTTCCTGCCGTCTGGGCCAGCCACCATCCCGTTAATCAAAAGCTCATCAAAGCATTTATCCCCGGTTAAAAGCATGCAACGATAGATTGTATAAAAAGCCCAGGTCCTTATTATCTCATAGCCCTGCGGCCTCAATGAAACAGGATAGGTTTTGTCGAATAGCTCATCGTTTCTGTTCCACCCGGATATTACCAGGGGCGTGACAGACGAATCAACCCAGCAGTCGGCAACGTCCCCCACCCCAACGGCCTTTTTAGCGCCGCATTTACTGCAAACACGAACATCGTCGCGGGGCCAGTCCATCGTCTCGGTCCAGTCAATCATCCGCCCAAGCATGTAAGAGGGATGCCAGCCCATCTGCTGGGATGATTCAACCACCTGCTTAAGGTAGTCTTTAACGTTAATAAACCACTGATATAAGGGTATTAACTCAATCGGGCTCTTGCAGCTGCTTCTCTCGGTATGGGATAAAACGGAATGGGTTAGTTTCTCTATTTTTCGTATATGACCGTCTTCGATTAAATCCTCGGCTATCTCTTTCCTTGCCTCCAATATCGATAAACCGGCGTACTTGCCCGCCTCACCGGTCATAATCCCCCGGGAATCTATTGATTCGATAACCGGTAGCCTGTATTTTTTCTGCCAAGCGATGTCCTGCTCATCACCGAAGGTGCATAAATAAACAACTCCGGTCCCGAACTCCATCTCAACCGCCTCATCAGCGATTATGGGAACCTCCCGGCCGTATATGGGGAGAAGCGCCTTTTTTCCCTCATACCTGGCGTATCTATCATCATCCGGGTGGATGAATACCGCCACACAGGAGGGCATCATCTCAGGGCGGGTGGTCGCTATAGTCAGCCGGTGCCCCTCGCATAACAGGTCAATATGATATAATTTACCCTCACATTCGACGTACCCGACCTCGGCCTTCGCAAGAGCCGTCTCGCATCTGGGGCACCATAATACCGGATGCTTCGCCCGGTATAATATGCCTTTGCTGTAGAACTCAAGCAGTGTTTCCTGTATGAGCCTCATGTAGTCGTCGTCCATGGTCCGGTAGGTAAGCGACCAATCTGTTGAGTAGCCGATGTCGTCGAATTGTTTACTCATCCGGTTTATGGCCTTCTCGGTCCAGCTAATGCATTTATCGATGAAATCCTCTCTGTTTTCCTTTCTGACCCCCAATTCCTTTTCGACTTTCAGCTCGGTTGGGAGACCATGGCAGTCGAATCCCTGCGGGAAATAAACCTCATAACCTCTCATCCTCTTGTAGCGGGCTGCGATATCAATCCAGGTGTGGTTGTAGATGTGGCCCATGTGCAGAGTCCCTGAGGTGAAAGGCGGGGGAGTGTCTATTGAATAAATTTTTTTCTCTGAGCTGGTGTCGAAGCTGTATATTTTCTCGTCCGACCACTTACGCTGCCATCTACGCTCTACCTCATGTGGCTTGTATTTTTTTGCTAGAATTTAAATCACCGGCATTATTTCAGAGATTAAATAATTAAAGTAAATGCTTATAAGTTCCCTCTCAGGGAACGAATACGGCAGCAGCCAGCACCGTGGTCCAATTGTTTCCCCCCCCAACCCCCATCTTTTGGATGCCTTCTGTTTTTGGTTCGATATCAATCTTGTGCTTTGAGGACAGCATCTTCCTGGCCATTTCCGCGGCATATTTAGATGCGTTGGGGTCTTTATCTCCCCTGGTTTTGTGCTCCCAGATGTATCCGTGTTTTTTCTTGTCGTCTAAGTAGGCTAATCCGATTGCTGAAGTAATGTGTTCTCCTTCGTTTATTGATTCGTTTCTTGACAGCACACAATAGACTATTTCGCCGGGTTTGAGTTTATTTATGCCCTCTTCTTTAGGTACTATCTTGCATGAGGGGGGCAGTATGGATGATACCCGCACGAGGTTAAGGCCCTCTATGCCCGCGTCCCTTAAGGCCAGCTCGAATGATGCGAGCCTGTTTTCGTGTTTGCCCGCCCCCTTGACTAGAAAGACCTCTCCTGGTATCATGATATATTTATAAGCGGTCCCGGATAAAAACCCATATATGCGTATATAATTATTTTTGTTTATATTTTATGCATTAAAGAATACGCATTTATATTTTGTGCCCCGAAAGTAGATAACATGAACAAACTACTGCCAACAGACAAAAGCGTTAGCTGGTATCTCAGCGAAATGAAAGAGCACGTAATCGAGATAAGGGAGCTGCTCGATAGAGGAGAGACTAAATACAGGGGGGACATAACCTGCGCACAGCATGCTAAAACAGAGGCCTACGACCTGATAGTGCTGACAGCCGAATTATTTAACATGGATGAAGTGATTGAAGCAGTCCCGGACAAGATAATCGAAAGATTCAACAAAAAAAGAAGATGAAACTATGCACACTGTACTCGGGGGGTAAAGACTCTAACCTCGCCCACTACCGGGCCAGTATGAAACACGATACGAGTGTATTGCTTTCAATGGTATCCGACAGAGCTGACAGCTACATGTATCATACGCCGAACATACACCTCACAGGATATCAGGCCAGGGCCATGAACACCCCCCTGGTAAGCAGGCGGACATCAGGAGTACCCCCACAGGAAAACACCGACCTCACCCGCACACTAAAGGAAATAAAAAAAGAATACGATATCAGGGGAGTATGTGTCGGAGCGGTTAGAAGCAACTACCAGCATCGTATCGTATCAGAGGTATGCAGAAGCTTGAATCTTGAAGTATGCGCCCCCCTGTGGCATGCAGACCACGAGCAGATTGTGAGGGAATTAATTGATGAGAAATTTGAGGTTATTGTTGTTGCCGTAGCAGCTGAAGGGCTGGGTAAAGGATGGTTGGGTCGCAAACTT
The DNA here is from genome assembly GCA_002254405.1 of Candidatus Altarchaeales archaeon ex4484_96. Lineage (GTDB taxonomy): Archaea > Altiarchaeota > Altiarchaeia > IMC4 > QMZM01 > EX4484-2. The sequence continues at coordinate 7,624 of NJDH01000025.1, read as the reverse complement.
GACCTTAAGGCCCTGGAGGAGCTGGTTGAGTTAAACAGGATAAACGGGGTTGATGTTGGAGGGGAGGGAGGGGAATACGAGACTCTTGTTCTGGATGGGCCGCTTTTTAAGAGAAAACTTGAAATCATCTCAGCAAAGAGGATATGGGATAAAATCAGGGGCGAGCTTGTTGTCGATGAAGTTAAGCTGGTAGATAAATGATGCCGCTTTTTATTATCTGGGAATAATATATAACTATCTCGACATGTTGAGATGATGTTTAAACCAGAAAATGGCATTATTAGACCTCATATTCGGACTACTTTTTATCGGGATACCTGTATTGATATTCGGGCTTCCTTTTCTGCTGGGCATACTATCGATGTTTGCGAAAATAATCAAAGAATACGAGCGCGGAGTGCTTCTGGCATTCGGCCGCTACCAGGGAATCAGGAACCCCGGACTTAACCTGGTAATACCATTCTACCACAGGCTAGTTAAAATGGATTTAAGGATAGTCACCGTTGACGTCCCAAAACAGGAGGTGATGACCAAAGACAACGTACCAGTGAACATCAACGCAGTAATATACTTCAAGGTCAAAGACCCGCAGAAGGCCTTCCTGAAGGTGGAAAACTACATGGCAGCTGTCTCCAAATACGGGCAGACTTCGCTTAGAAACGTCGCAGGCGAAGCAGAGCTCGATGACCTGCTGTCTGAAAGGCAAAAAATAGCATCAGAGCTTAAAAGAATCGTTGATGAGGCAACAGACCCATGGGGCATCAAGGTGGAATTCATTGAGCTGATGGACATAGAGCTGCCCCAGGACCTAAAAAGAACAATGGCCAAGCAGGCTGAAGCCGAAAGAGAAAAAAGAGCCACCATCATCAAGGCCGAAGGAGAAGTCAAGGCCTCAAACAACCTCGCCGACGCCGCAAAAAAACTATATAAGATGCCCGGAGCCATGCACCTTAGAAGCCTGCACTCGCTCAACGACATGTCATCCGACCAATCCAACACCATAAACTTTATCGTGCCCGTCGAAGTACTGAGGGCCGTGGAGGAGGTGGACTAAGAAAATGGTTGTGAGAATAATAAACGAATACGAGAGAGGAGTATTGTTTGCGCTGGGCAAATACAGCGGGACACTGGAGCCGGGACTCCGCCTCATCATACCCATATATCATTCCCTGTCTAAAGTCGATATTAGAGAAAGAGTCGTGGACATAGCCAAACAGGAGGTGATGACCAAAGACAACGTACCAGTGAACATCAATGCAGTAATTTATTTCAAAATATTCGACCCAGAGAAGGCCATAATAAACGTCAACAACGTAGTCTACTCTACCGCAAAATACGGGCAGGCTGCTTTGCGCAACGTCGCCGGAGGCGTTGAATTAGATGAGCTCCTATCCGAGAGACAGAGAATAGCCGACAAACTAAGGGAAATAGTGGACATCGCAACAGACCCCTGGGGAGTGGACATAACAAAAATCGAGCTCCAAGACATTGAGTTGCCCGAGAACATGAAAAGAATGATGGCCAAACAGGCTGAAGCAGAAAGAGAAAAAAGAGCCGTGATAATAAACTCAGAGGGTGAGGTTGTCGCAGCAGACAATATAGCCACAGCAGCTAAAACACTATACGGCACCCCGGGCGCCCTGCATCTTAGAACACTGCATTCCATAAACGATTTATCCTCTGACAGGTCCCAGACCAACGTATGGGTCGCCCCCATAGAGGTATTGCGGTTCATAGAGAACATAAACGACCTAATGGACAAGGCAGGTAAAGACTACGACGCCTTAAGACAAATCAAGAAATCAGTTCTTGGAGACAGATAAAATCTTTAACGCCAGATGAGCAGCATTCGCCCCATTGTCTACGCCAACACAGGCTACGGGAACACCCTTAGGCATCTGAGCAATCGACAGCAGAGCATCCAATCCCCCGAGTTTCGCTGAAACCGGAACCCCGATAACAGGCTTATTGGTTAAGGAGGCAACAACACCAGGTAAAGCCGCCGACAAACCAGCTATGCAGATAAAAACGCGGGCATCAGATTGCTCAACCAGCTCCCGAAGTTTCGCAGGCTCCCTGTGAGCCGAACAGTACTCCACCCCATAGGATATGTGTTCTTTTTTCAATATCTTTTCGGCTTTTTTCACTATCTCATAATCAGAGCGGCTGCCGGCATAAATCATGACATCCATGATATTAATTAATTGGATTAAAATATAAAATACGAGGTGGGATTAAATGACCAAAATAATGGTATTGGGATGCGGCCGAATGGGCCGGGAGATAATTCGTGAAGCGGTTGATTCAGGATACCGGCTTGTAGCAGCAATAGACGCCGAAGACAGCCCCTTAAACGGAGCGGATGCGGGATTAATCTCGGGAATAAATAAACTAGGCGTTAAGGTTATGCCAGCAACACACCTAGAGCAGCTGCTTGATGAAACCAGACCCGATGTGGTGGTAGATTTCACAAACGCCCAAGCCTGCTTCTGGAACACCAAGGTCATAGTCCAAAAAAACACCAACATGGTTATCGGAACCACCGGTTTAACCCCGGGTCAGCTGAAAGAAGTAGAGCAGGAAATAAACAACCACAACGTAGGAGCAGTGATATCCCCCAACATGAGTGTGGGCGTTAATGTTTTCTGGCAGCTAATAAAGCAGGCAACCGGTTATCTGAAAGACTATGACATCGAAATCATCGAATCGCATCATCGCTTTAAAAAAGACGCGCCCTCGGGGACGGCAATCAAGACAGCAGATATTATATCCGAAATCAAGGGAGATAAACTAGAGGATGTGGGAGTCTACGGGAGACATGGAGCCGCCGAGAGAAAAAAAGACGAGATAGGCATACACGCTATTAGAGCCGGGGACATCGTAGGGGAACACACCGTAATCTACGCAACGCTTGGAGAAAGAATAGAGGTAACCCATAAAGCCCACTCAAGAGGGGCCTTGGTTAAGGGCGTGATTAAGGCGATTAAATTCATTAAAGATAAAAAAGGAGTATATGGAATGGATGAGGTATTGGGATTAAACTAAACCGCTAATACCAGCCAAACATTTTTTTTTCTTTCGGTTTATCAAGGTTCCCCCAATCAAGCACCTTCAAACCCTTAAGGATGACGTTAGGGTCTCTTCTGTCAGCTGATTTTTTTAGCAGGCGGTTGGGGTTCGAATAAAGCGTGTCTTTGGCTTTATCCGGCTTTAATCCAAGCAACCTCGCTAAAGAGAGCATATCCATGGGAGTTCTCAAATCAGCTAAATTATCCGAGCCTGTTGTCAAAACCAAGGGTATATCATATTTATGAGCTAATCTGATGTTCTGCCTCATACGCCCCAGAATAACAGCTCTTTCCCTGCCCCGCGTATGCAGGATATCGCTGAAATTAAGCTCTAATGCAATAAAACGCTCAGCCATATTTCTTGCTATAATATGGTCGATGCCTGAGTTACGCTGTTTCATATAATCTCCTTCTTCTTTTTGATGCGGGATGCATAGCATATCAACCTCCCAGCACTCTGAGGCCTCCCTCATGTTACCCAAAGCATAAACGAAATCAGCCTCCTTCAATGCCTTCCTGGCGTTTTTCCTGACTGGCTTGTCTACCAGGGCAGCACAATAGTATCTGAGATTAGATGATTCACCTAAGGACTTGACTTCCTCAGCGAAAACACTGAACCCGGAAACAAAAGGAGAGAAAAAGCAAACCCTGTTCCACCCCAAGGACTCAAATAAATCGAGATTATCCCTGATTTCAGGATTCCAGCCCACACGCAGGTTAAAGTAATTTGCAGCCATTTCACCCAAATAACAGAGCATATTTTAATCTTTCGTCCCTTATTTTTAGTAATAATATTAGTATCTTCCTTAGTAAGTAAAAGGAAACAAAACAAAAATGCATGTTGGAATAATCCCTGATGGAAACAGGAGATACATGAAGAAAACAGGCATAGTAGACCTAGAGCAAGCCTACCGACTTGGGATAGACTGCTTCTACAACACAATAGAATGGTGTGATGACTTGGGCATAGACGAGGTAACAATATACACGCTATCGCTTGAGAACCTCAAAAACAGGAGCACAGAAGAGCTTTTCATTCTCATGAACCTTTTCGCAGAAAACACCCTCAGAGTACTGAAAGACGAAAGAATGCATAAACGTAAAGTGAAGGTTTCCATCTGCGGCAACAGGGATTATCTCGTGGAATTCTTCGGGGAAAAAGGCGTAAACCTCAACCAGAAATTCAATAAACTCGAAAATAAAACACATCAATACGACGGTATGAAGCTGAATCTCGCAATAGCATACGGTGGCAGACAGGAGATAATAAACGCCTGCCAGAGGATACAAAACAACGGAGGAGAGTTCAGCGAAGAAGCAATCCAAGAACACCTATGGATTAAAAGCTACCCCGACATAATCATAAGAACATCAGAAAGCAGGTTAAGCAATTTTCTATTATGGCAGTCCGCTTACTCAGAGCTCTACTTTGTAGATAAACTCTGGGAGGAATTCGCACGCGAAGACCTGGTTAAGGTCCTAAAAGACTTTAAGGATAGAGATAAAAGATATGGTAGATAAGATATGGCGAAACACGAAAACACCCAAAAAGACCAGTACTATGATTTCGGCGAACTAATAAAACACTTTGAGGAGCCCGTTCTCGTGGTCTCGGTTCTCGTAACAATCCTGACCCTGATAAAAGCCGTGTTTCCGGCACTAAGCCTTGGAGTGGTCAACATTGGATTAGGTAAGATGTCTCTTTATTTTATCGGAACATTATTCCTGGGTTTATTAAGTGTTTACTTCATATACCTGTACCTGAGAAAAAAAGATAAAAGAGACTACAGCCTGCTTCTGATTCCCTTGCTCATAGGGGTAACCGCGATTTTCATATTTTATTCAGACCAGAGCGCAGACATAAACGAAAGAGACTTCAATATCCTGGCTACTGTATCCGCAAGCTTCCTATTATTTTATTCCCTCTCGTTTCACAAGATAATGAGGCTTTCAACGGCATTGGTTGGTGCGATATTTATTTCCACACTCATCACCCACGTCGCTCCGGCAATATCGGTTCAGGGAATAGAGTGGAGTGGCAAATACCTTTCCGCCTTAGACCCATACTACTACTTCAGGCACGCTGACACAATAGTTGAATCCGGTTACGTTCCGGAAAAAGAAACCCTTGTTTATCCCACAGACAGGCCCTCATTCGCAGATAATAACTTCATGGTGTCGGTGCTTATGGCATCCATAGCATTAATCCTTAAACCATTAGGTATCAGCACAATGGATGTGGCTATGGTCTACGCTGGGGTATTCGCAGCCTTCTCTTCAATCGTGCTTTATCTCCTTATAAGGGATTTGTTTAGTGAATACGAGCCATACAACAAAGCAGCTGCATTATTCGCTGCCTTCATGCTCATATTCAACCCGGCTTTCGCAGCTAAAGCAATAGCATCCAACTCCGAGGATGATGCTCTGGGGTTGTTTTTGCTGATAGCGTCTTATTTCCTTTTCACCCTCGCATACAGGAAAAAAAGCTTTAAATTATCGGTTATCTCAGGTTTTTCTTTTCTGCTGCTAAACATGAGCTGGAGCGGATATAGATTCAGTTTCCTGGTTTTATGTGTTTTCGGTTTAGGCTATCCTCTGATAAACGCACTACAGGACCTGTACCTGTATGTATTCCAAAACAGGAAGAAAATAAACAGAAGCTACATAGAACACATACCTTATCTCGTAGTGCCCGCGGTAATGGCCAATTTAGTGTTTCTCATAATACACGCCCAGGGCAGCATACCGGTTTTTGACCTAAACAGCATAGCAAAATACAACCAGATAGCCTTCGGGGCCGCTATTTTCGGGTCGTTTCTCCTTGAACTGATAAGAGTCCATTTAGCAGGCAGGGTAATCAAAAAAGGAAACGACTACGACAGCCTGATACACAATTTCCTGCAGAAAAACATATACCTCATCTCCGGGACAATAGTGGCAGGGGGATTAATCTTTTTTGTATTATTCATGAACCCCATCGGAATCTACGAATACGGGATGCATCTTATCACCGGAGCCAAACAAAAAGAGATTATAGGGATGACCACAGCAGAGCAGAACCCGCTCTGCGGCGACATATACTCCGCAAACTGCTTTAAAAACCTGTACAACACCTTCGGTGTAGCCATTATATTCGCGTTATTCTCTTTTTTCATGCTAGTATACTACAGTTTTGCATCCAAGAAAAACCTTGGACCGCTTTTTATTTTATGCTGGAGCATGCCCATGATATGGGGTGTCGTCAACAAATCACAATACCAGTTCACAGCAAGCATACCCACAATCAGCCTTGGAGCAACCTTCGCCCTGTTCCTGGTGATGAAAAGAGAGGAATGGGAGACCCTTAGGGTTATTCCAACCATCCTATTCATTATAATGCCTCTCGCACTGACGATAGGAAGCCACACACCAATAGTAGGGGCATTCGGCGGAAAAATACCCATCGACCGGGGAACCGACCCGGGGGATATCAAATACTGGAGTCCCGCATTAAATTGGATTGGACAGCAACCAGCGAACACAACAATATTAACATGGTGGGATTATGGACACTGGATTAGCGCAATCTCCAAGAGAACAAGCATCGCAGACAACACAAAAGCAAGACGATTCATTGTCCAGGACCTGGCAATATTTCATGTGCTGGAAGAAAACGAATCAAAGGCGCTTGAAATAGCGGATAAATACAATGCAACACACGTGGTAATAGACTACACCATGATAGGTAAAAGCGGAGCACCTCATTTCATAGCAACATCCAATCTAAGCGCACCAACAGACGATCCGGAAAGGGAAGGAGAGCATATGAGCTACGGACAATGCAAGTTTTCTCCAGCAAACAGCCAGCTGGAGCCGAAATATGAATCAAACAACGAGGGCGGGCTTGTGAGAAAGAGAAAACTGGTTTTCATCTGCAACATAGGAGGAGACTACAGGCAATACGTTGGAGCAATCAGCTTTGAGCTAACCAACGACAACCAGGGAGACAGGATAACAGACGTTAAAGTCAACCCAATAAGCAAACAGGGTAATCAGCTTATGCTGGATCCTGAAATATCCTGGGACATATGGCAGAATGAAAAACACGGCTCTATCCTGGGAATACACTCGATTAAGCTTATTTTATCGAATGCCTTAAATTACCAAGACAACCCACAAGGCTACATCAACTTCCCAACCTATAAGACGCTTGTTTATGTCCCCGAGAAATTCAACAACTACATGATGACACGCCTTTACCTAGGAGACCACCTGGATGAGTACCAGAGCATGGGGTTAGCTGATGAAAGCATAATACCGCTTCAACACTTTAAGCCCTTGGATGAATTTGCCGGAGATAACGTGAACGAGTACATGACCGGTGTAGACAAATCCTATTTAGGTTATGTCAAAATCTGGGAAATCAAATACAATATTAATGCCTCTAACTCATCCATTTAATCTGTTATTGATATATTATCGAGGGTTTTGAATAACCCTTGTTTTTATGGTTAGATATTTGGTTTCCCAAATATTTAAGTGATAGCTAGGTGATTGATTAGGTCTTGTGACATACC
>NJDH01000024.1 GCA_002254405.1 Candidatus Altarchaeales archaeon ex4484_96 | reverse complement strand
TGATTAATCCATATATTTTTTTATTTGTTTGCTTATTTGGTGGCTTGGCTGATGACTGTATCACTTAGGCGAAGGAATCAGGCAGTGATGGTGTTTATGTTCTTCGTATGGGGTTCTCTCTCGCTCACAATCGGGGTGCAAGCAACACACGATGTTGAAGTAGCACTCGACTACCGTCCCGGTGAAAACCAGAGGGGTATAGTTATAGCTTATATTGTAGACAATATGAGCTGCGAATACATCCTAAACGATTCCTCTGGATTAACTAATCTAACTGCTGGGAGAACCTACCGGATAGGCTACAAAATAAGGAACAAGGTCGCTGTGATGGAGAACATATTCTCTTGTCTAAAGATAAATAACTCAACAACCTGCTTAATCTATGAAAAATGCCGCTGCTGGGGTTGTGAGGGCGCTAATAACTCAAACGATACGAAAACATATCTGGAATATTGGAATACATCCAACCTCTCACTTGGCTTATATGATGTTGTTGTCGAGGCGCAGATAATAAACACCTCAACGTGGACCAACATCACAGACGCTGATCCATCCGACAACATCCGAACAAGAACAATACGGTTAGTCGACGAACAACCTCCTGTGTGGGTTGAGAACCCAAGCAACCAGATTATAGAGAAAAACCAGCCTTTCCGCTATGATGTGAACGCAACCGATAACATCCAAATCGACAAATACAGCATAAACGGTTCGTTATTCGAAATAAATGAAACCTCAGGAATAATAACAAACAAAACAGCTCTTAAATTCAAAATCTACCACCTCAACATCACCGTAAACGACAGTTCCGGGAACAGCTTATCCTCCAAGATAAAGATAACCGTAACCGACCTAACACCCCCCCAGCTAACCATACACAACCCAATAAACCAAACATACAACCAAACAATACCTGTAAACCTAACTGCCTTCGACACCCTATCGAATCTAAGCACAATATGGTACACTAAAGACAATCAACCAACCAAACACAATCTAATAAAAAAAATAAACCAGTCGAAAATAAACCACAGCAGCAACATAACAACCCTCGCAGGCGGTAAACACACAATCGTATTCCACGCAAACGACAGCTACGGGAACACAGCTGCAAGCGATGAAATAAACCTATATGTTTACGCGAACGTAAACGCCAAAGAATTCATCCAAGAGCTGAAGCAGGTGAAATACGTGAAAACAGCCTCCCTGCTGGATGCCCTAAACAACACAATAAACTACTCAATAAACGAAAGCATACCCATAAATAAATCATACTCCCTCATACTAATCCTAAACCATACGAAAACCAAAACCACCATCAGAATACCCTCATTTCAGGGGATAAACCTTAACTGGAACCAGAATAATCTCATCGAAATACTCAACCTCTCGGATTTAAACATTAATGAGGTGGAAAACCAGCTGGGAGTCAAGTTCAAGACCCTGCTTTATCTCAATAACACCGAAAAACTGCTCGCAAACGCTGATTACCTGGCGGGGGCGGTAATCTGGATGGATGAAAACCCCATAGAGGGGCTACAGCTAGCCTACCTGGTGGATGATGAGATAACACCCTACATCCTGAAAAAATGCGATAACAGCAGCGGTCCAGCAACACCAATAACCACAGACAACATGTGCTACTATAATACAACAAAAAACACAACAATCTGGGTGCCCCATCTGTCGGGATTAGCCCTATTAAACGACACCACACCCCCAAAAATAGAAATCATCAAGCCCGAAAACAATACGATAATAAACGACAGCAAAAAATATTTCTTCAATTTCAGGGTAACCGAGTTGAATCCGAACCCCGACGGATTCTGCAGGTATATAATAAACTCCAGTGAAAACTTAATCGCAGATGGAACATACCCTCCAAAGAGTATGTTTAACTACACCATCACCTTCTGGGTTTATGACCTATTAAACGGCTCATATAATTTCACCGTAAACTGCACTGACCTGTACGGTAAATCAACGCAGGTGAAACACATCTTCACAGTCCACGACATTATTCCCCCAGTGATACTGGATTTCGACATAGATGAAGACTACAACAGCGACCGAACCAGCGCCAGACTGTATTTAACAGCAAAAACCGACGAGAAATCAACCTGCAGATACGATACTAAAGATAAACAATACTCTAAGATGGAGTATGAGCTCACAGCAGATAGTGCAGGGAAAAAACACACCACAAGACACAGTAAAAAATACACTAAAGACACCTCAGGCAGATTCTACGTCAGATGCATTGATTTAAACGGGGTGGAGGTGTTAATTGCTGAAAGAGGAAGTTATAGCGTAAACATCAGGGAGGAAGAAGACGATGACGATGACAGCTCCAGCAGCTCAAGCAGCAGCTTATCATCCTCTTCAAGCGATAAGGAAGGCAGCTGCTTTGATTATATAGAAAACTGCCATGACGGCGACTGCGAGGATGGTATAGACTGCGGGGGACCCTGCATGCCCTGTGCTAGCTGCTCAGACAACAAACAAAACCAGGGCGAGACCGGAATAGACTGTGGAGGGCCCTGCCCGCCATGTAAGACCTCAACATCATCAACCACCAGCAGCTCAACGACCACCTCAACCAGCAGCTCAACGACCACCTCAACATCATCAACCTCAACCACCACAGTACAGAAAATAGTGTATATTCCAGCCAATAAAAAAACAAGTGAATCCCCCACAGGGATGATAACAGGAAACAATCTCTTCAACATCATAATATCTGCTGTGGTGCTTCTCGTGTTGCTTTTAATGGGGGGGCTCACAGCCTACGCCTACATGAACAAGGGCACATTAACGGAAGATAAACCGGTTAAAAAAAGACCCTACGAGCTTGAATCCAAGAGAAAAGGCACACGCTTGGGTGATGTATAAACTAAACGTAATCTGAATCCCCTAAATCTGTTTTCTCTATCCTGCTGTAGTTGAATTTCATCCCCTCCTCCCGGCTTATGCCTATATCATCAACAGAACATAAAAGAAAAGGAATCCTATTTAATGCCCCCGCAATGATGCATTCACCCACATCCAACGAATCAAGATCCTTTATTATCTCGTCGTTTATGGACTCAAAGCTTCGGCGGATATGGTCTTTATCGCTTGGGTTAGTGATGTGCATGTATATTCCAGTATTGCATTGGGATAATATTTCCTCATCGATTTTAGAGGGTTTCTGGGATATAACACATAATCCTATCCCGAATTTCCTGCCCTCAGATGCTATTCTGGCCAGTTGAAAACGACATGAATGAGCGAGCCTGGAGTTAGCGTAGTTGTGGGCTTCCTCCACCACAAACAAGAGATCATATTCTATGGGGTCGCTCATCTCGTTTTTATGGCGTATGCGTCCAGCTAAAAGCTCATGGGATAAATATGAGACAACAGACTGCCTCACCCCCGCAGGGGCATAAGATGCGTCTATTATGGTCACCTGATAGGGTTTCATCAACTCTGTTATGTCGGTGCCGTACCGGTCGAACACGTTTTTGAAGGTCCTCTGAAGTGATATAAGCTTCCTCTTTAAGGCCTTGATGGTGCCCTCATGAAAATCGTTTGTGCTTAACATCCCGGTTCCCTCGATTATGTCCTCAAGCATGTAATCTGTTTTCTCGAATTTATCGAGGACCGTCTCTAAAGCTGATTTCTGGGGCTCGGTGAGATAAATAAAATGCCCGAAATCCTCTGGGCTCAAAATAGAAACCGGTATCTTCAACTCCCCATAACCTGATCTAGGGTGTTTCACCGTATAAACCATAACATCAATGTCTTTATCTTTTAAGATATGGGATAAAAGCCTAGGGTATTCGCCGTGGGTGTCGACGATGAGAACAGGCAGGCTAAGCATTAAATATTCTTTTATGAGGTTGGCGGCGGTGTAGCTTTTACCGGCTCCGGTGCTAGCCAGTATCGCCATATGCCTGTCGTATTCAGCCGGGTTAAGAAGCGCTCTTGCTTTCGTGCCGTATACAACACCTAAGCTGATGTTTTTCTCGCCTGAAAGCATCATATTAAGCTCTTTTTCACCGGCTAAATAAACCTTGGAGTAGGGTGGTATGGGTTTTTTTATCCTCACCAGTCGATTTTTGGTTAGTTTGCCGAATATCTGAACGGATGCTATCAGCTTCTGCTTAGAGCCGATTTTCTCATCCTCGCGGTAGCGCATGTATGCTACTATGCCATAATAGTCTTCTATCCTGAGAATCGAGCCGGTCTCAACACGCTCATCCTGGACTAACACATCAGCTTCCCGGCCTTCCGCGGAAACCACCATACCCACGTGTTCCATATATGAATCTTGGATTCCATGGATATAAACAATATGGCGTCAAGCAAAACCAACATCAAGTTCTACAGCATCAAAGACGAGATTCGTGTTCTGGGAGTCGACGACGCACCATTCAGTTTATTAGAGGATGATAAAACATACATTATTGGGACTGTTTTTCGGGGCGGCAGCTGGATTGACGGGGTTATGCGAAGCGAGGTTGAAGTCGACGGCATTGATTCAACAGATAAGCTAATTGAGATGGTGAACAAAAGCCGCTTCAAGGATCTGAGGGTTATATTGCTTGATGGTCTGGGGTTTGGGGGATTTAATCTCGTTGACATAAAACGCTTGCATGAGGAAACAGCTTTAGGAGTTATTGTGGTGGTCAGAAAGATGCCTGATTTTAAGGCAATAGATGAGGTAGTAAGTGGACTAAGGCACGAGAAATATTATCGCCGATGCATGCTGCATGCCGGTAAGCCTTTTAAGGTCGTCACACGGGAAAATAAACACATCTACATACAGTATCATGGGCTCAGCTTAGAGGACGCCCGCTCGATTGTGAAGTTGACATCGACCCGCAGCCTCATACCCGAGCCTATTCGGGTGGCTCACCTGATTGCTTCGGGTTTTGTATTAGGCGAATCTAAAGGTAATGCATAGTATTGTTTTTATTAACTCAATCAGAGTATATTGTATTTGTTTATTATTGTTGGTGAAATCATGGCACAAGAAGACAAACCCAAAGAAGACTTACTGGATTTAGATGATGATAAGCTTGAGGATGATGATAAGCTTGAAGACGACGAACCATTAAGTGAGAAACCAGTTGAACCAGCGGCTAATGAACCGGCTGCCGATAAACCAGCTGAACCAGCGGTTTCGGAGCCTAGTGCAGGTGGTTCATCTTTTTTCGACGACCCTATTGTGTTGGTTGTGGGCGCTTGCTTTGTTTTCCTTATCGGTATGGGTGCTGGCGTACTGCTTTTTGGTTCAGGCGGGGATGTTCCAGCCTCAACATCAACTTCGACAACAAACACTGTCGTTACCTCAACAACAATCCCGGTTGTTGCCTCACCCGTTAATTTGCTTGTTTTAAACGATGAGCGGTGCATTAGATGTGATGTAACGGGGTTGGTTGCGCAATTGGATTCATTAATCTCTGATTTACAGGTTGAGAGCCTGGATTATACTACTGTTGAAGGGAAGGGGCTTTATGATGATCTTGGCTTACAGTATCTGCCTGCGTTTTTATTCGACAAGAATATCAGGGATGATGAGGCTTATAATGCGTTAGCTAATTATCTTGAGGATAAAGGTGCTTATCTCTCTCTTCGGATTGGCGCTGATTTCGACCCGACAGCGGAGATATGTGATAATGGCATCGACGACACAGGTAATGGGCTTATAGACTGCGATGACCCTGATTGCGCAAGCGAGTTCGTGTGCATGCCTAAGCTTGATATGCCTGTTGTGGAGTTGTTTGTGATGAGTCACTGCCCGTATGGCACTCAAACCGAGAAAGGCATGTTGCCTGTTGCTGAGTTATTGGGTGAGAAAATCGATTTCAACATCAAGTATTGTGATTATGCGATGCATGGTAAAACAGAGCTGGATGAGCAGCTGCTACAGTATTGTGTACAGGAGGAGCAGTCTGATATGTTCCTTGCTTATATGGCTTGTTTCCTGAAAGACGGTGAGTCCGAGTCCTGTGTTACTGAGGTTGGATTGGATGCTGATGCTTTAAGTGCTTGTATTGAGGTGGCGGATGATAAATTTAATGTGACCTCCATGTACGAGGATAAGAACACCTGGAGAAGCGGTCAGTTCCCTGTTTTCCTGATTCATCAGGCTGAGGTTGAGAAATACGGTATTGCGGGTTCACCTGGTCTGGCGGTTAATGGTGTTAAGGTTGATAGTTTCGGCCGAAGCCCTGCGGAGTTGCTTGAGATAGTTTGTTTGGGCTTTAATGAGACCCCTGATGAATGCAATCAGGAGCTTTCCACAGAGGTGCCTGCCGCTGGATTCGGCTATGAGGGTTCTGGCACCAGCTCAGGAAGCTGCGCATAAAAACTTTTTTTTTCTTTTTCTTTTATTATTCCCACCTGACCCTCGGAGAATCATCATCCAACTATTGTCTTTTTCCCCCTTAAAAGCAAGCAAGCTGACTTTATCCTTGCTTTTTTTCTTGGACTCCAGTATCTCTCTGACAAAAAGCATGTTATATTATCGATTGAGTCCATTAAGATAAGATGAGTGAAGGAAAAAGCTTAATATTAACTTCGATAATCGTACTATTGCTATCTGGGTGTATGTTCGAAAAACAAACCATCACTACAACAACATCATTTATCACAACCTCATCAACCACAAATATACTAAATATAACCAAAAAAGATAAAAACAAAATATCGATAATCGAACTAACGTCTCGGAGCAACCCAAAAACAATACGCTCATCATATTCCACAACAACCAGGGACCCATGTGTCTTGAAATGCTAACAAACACTGCTGATACTGATGGACAACTCCTAACAAACTAACCGCCTCATCTTTTCTTATTGTATTCTCTAATATATGCTATGAGCAAACAAGAGAGGATACTTGTCACATCAGCGCTGCCCTACGCAAACGGACCCCTGCACATCGGACACGCGATAGGAGCCTACATACCAGCCGACGTATACACCCGCTACCACCGAGCTAAAGGCACAGACATAATATATATCTGCGGCACAGACGAACACGGCACCCCCATAACAGTAACAGCCGACAACGAAAACACCACACCCCAAAAAATAGTTGACAAATACCATAAACAAATCAAACAAACATTCGCTAAACTAAACATCAGCTTTGATTACTTCAGCCGCACAACCAACAAAACACACCACAAGCTATCCCAGGAAATATTTCTCGAAATAAAAAACAAAAACCTGCTCTACCAGAAAACAGTCAACCGACCCTACTGCCCCAGCTGCAAGAAATTCCTCCCCGACCGTTATGTCAAAGGCACATGCCCCCAATGCGGGGAAACAGACCAGCGCGGAGACCAATGCGAGGCATGCGGAAAACAACTCGAACCACATGAACTCAAAGAAAGCTACTGCATCCTATGCCATAAACCCCCAGTAATGAAGGAAACAATACACTGGTTCTTCAAGCTCACCGAATACGAGAAACCACTACGTAAATGGATTGAAGGTAACACACACTGGCCCGATAACGCCCGAAACTTCAGCCTAGGATGGCTGCGTGAAGGCCTCAAAGACCGGGCCATAACCCGCGACCTAAGCTGGGGGATACCCGTACCAGTAGCCGGAAGCGAAGATAAAGTACTATACGTGTGGTTTGACGCCCCCATAGGATACATAAGCTCCACAATAGAGTGGGCGCAAAAAAAAGGAGACATTAATCTCTGGAAAAAATACTGGAAACAAAAAAACACCAAAATAATCCATTTCATAGGCAAAGACAACATACCATTCCATGCAATAATCTGGCCTGCGATACTGATGGCTGAAGGAAGCCTTAACCTCCCGCACCAGATTTCATCAAACGAATACCTCAACCTTGAAGGGAAAAAAATGAGCACATCACGGGGCTGGGTCATATGGCTGCATGAGATACTCGATAAATGGCCTACCGACTACCTAAGATACTATCTACTATGCATTAACCCCGCTAAACACGACACTGATTTTTCGTTAACCGATTACAAGCACCACATAAACCACGAGCTCATATCCACGCTCGGAAACTTCATACACCGGACACTCACATTCATTAAGCAAAACAATAAAGGTATCATACCCGAACCCGGGGTTTTAGATGAAACAGATAATAAGGCTGTTAAAGCCATAGAAGATGCTGTTAATAACACCGCAGCATACATAGAAGACTACCGGTTCAGCCAGGCCCTGCAGTCTATGATGGCTCTCGCGCATGAAGGAAACAGCTACTTCCAGCATAAGGAGCCCTGGGCTAATGAAAACAACACAACATTATATGTTTGCGCCAACATGGTCGGAGCCCTCTCAATAATAATGGAGCCCTTTTTGCCTGCTTCAGCTCAAAACATCCGCCGGATGCTTAACCTAAAAAAAGAAATGAAATGGGATGACGCCAAAGAAATAAATCTAGAGGGCGGCCACGTTCTAGGTGAAATAAACCCGCTATACGATAAAATAGAGGATGTAGAAATAAATGAATTCAAAAAAAACCACTTAAAAACCGATAAAGAGGATAAAAAGATGAGCAACATAGGATTCGAGGACTTTAAGGCCATGGATTTAAGAATAGCCCAAATAGTTGACGTGCAAGACCACCCCAATGCAGACAAGCTATATCTGCTGACGGTATCACTGGGTGAGCAGACAAGACAGCTTGTCGCCGGATTAAAAACTGATTACAGCAAAAAGGATTTAATTAACAGGCAGGTTGTTGTTGTAGCCAACCTTAAGCCGGCGAAAATCCGGGGGAAAAAATCCGAGGGAATGATTCTTGCAGCGGATGTTGACGGAAAGCCGATTTTATTGCAGCCCGACAAGAAAACCTCCTTGGGAGCGCGGGTGAGATGAAAAAAAAGCTGCTTGACACCAGCGCAATCTACCGAAGCGACCTCAACCTCTCCGAAGGCGGGTATGTGACAACAAACAGGGTCCTGGATGAGGTTAGAGATGATACGGCTAAGTCAGTATTGAATTCAGCCTTAAGCTCTGGGGCGCTGTTAATAGAGATGCCATCACCTGAATATGTTAAAAAAACCGAGATTAAAGCCAAAGAAACCGGCGATTTAGGCAGGTTATCTGATGTCGACTTGGAGTTGCTTGCTCTGGCCTGGGAGAAAAAATATTTGCTTGTATCAGACGACTACAGCATACAGAACATGTGCATGCACCTGGATATCCAATACATGACCGGCTCGGCTAAGGGTATAACAAATAGAGTTAAATGGAGCATGATATGCTCTGGATGCGCCCGCGAATACGAGTATAACATAAAAAACAAAATCTGCCCGGTATGCGGCAGTGATTTGGTTAAGAAAGCACTTAGGTCTTAGATCTTATCTTCAGTTTTTTCACTATTTTTTTCAATACCCTATACTCTCTTTTGACCCCGTATATCCAGACTGGAATCAAAAGAGCCAATAAAGCCATTTCCAAAGGTTTAATCAGGCTCCTTGAATAGGATGCGAATATAATCCAGAATATGTTGCCTAAAATCACCCCAATAATCATCGAAGCAATAGCTCTTTTTCTTTTAATCATCAGCAGATAAGAGAACATGGAAGCCCAGAAAACACCAAACAATAATGTGAACAACACAACAGTGAAATATAATCCTAGATGGCCCAGGTTATCCTTGAACAACTCGATGATATGGTCTCCGTACTCGAGTATCTCCTCCATCCTTCTGCCTGTAGCGTCAGAGGCCCGCCGAAAAACCTTCATCCGGTATAGTCTCCGATGATGGCCGCCGTACTCGAATATCCTGAAAATCAGGGGGATAGGCAGTATGTATAGGGGTGTGATTATGATGAAAACCTCAAGAGGAGATAGTATTTCCAGGCCATATGATACTGAGCCGACAGGACCCAAGAAAACAGCCAGCAACAGGAAATAAATTATTTGCTCCATTATTTATTGTTTGTTTTTATTGCATATATCGTTGATGATATTTAATATGTTAATCAAATTAATAATAAGCCTTCTGCGAAGACTGCGGTGAACTGATGATCCGCAGGGCAAGATGAAGGCGACACTGCGCTGAGACGGCTCTTGTATGACATGCGGGGGAGTGATGCCCTCCGTTAGCCCTTAACGTGGATGCAAACCAACCCCAGCGCAGTACATTCTATTTATGAGCTAATATGTCTAAACCGCTGCCACCAACACTCAGGGAGAAAAGCCGGTATCTTGTTGTTGAGTTCATCTGTGGAGTCCAGATAACAAAAAAAGACTTCGGCCGGGTTTTATGGAAGACTGTGTTACAGGTCCTGGGCGAGAACGGGGTCAGCCGATTGAATCTCTGGATTATCGACTGGGATCATGGGCTTGGAAGAGGTATTGTGAAGGTCACCCAATTTCTGGTGTAATCAATGCAAAAAAACAAGAATAACGATAACATAACCCCAATAACCGCGGCGGTTTTTTCCCTCTTAACCTACCTAGCACTAACAGCGGGCTCAGGGAGTATCCTCCTATGGAGTCTGCCAGAGCTTATCGCAGCTATCATATTCGCAGCGGTCACCGCATTACTTGTTTATCGAGTATTCAACTCCCTGAAAATAAAAACAACCCCTGCGTTCCTCAACCCCATTAGATGGATTCTTCTACTGGCTTACGCCCTGGGACCCTTCTTCATCGCATTAACCAAAGCCAACCTAGACGTAGCCTACCGCGTATTAACTGGAAAAATCAACCCGGGGATAGTGAAAATCAAACCAGATCTAGAAACCGATTTAGGAATAACCCTGCTGGCTAATTCCATCACATTAACACCTGGAACCCTATCCGTTGACTTAGATGAAGAAAACAATCTATTCATACACTGGATTAACGTCAAGCACCCTGAACCCAAAATAGAGGACGTGTGCTCGTGTTTCCCTGAATGGATTAGGAGGATAACACAATGAGCTTTATGATGGCGGCAGCCGGGTTATTATTTTTAATAATACTATGCTTCATCAGAGCCATCCTCGGACCAACAACACACGATAGGCTGGTGGCAATGGACACCACAAACAACATGGTTGTTGCTGTTTTAGTGGTCCTGGGAGCGGCTTATAATGAGATAATCTACGTGGATGTAGCTATCGTATACGCTATGCTATCCTTTGTCTCAACACTTTACATCTCTAGATACCTGGAGGTAGCTCAATGAATCCCCTGCTCATACTGCTGGGAATAGGGTTAATATTCCAGACACTGGGTTCGCTTGCGTTACATCGTTTCCCAGACGTCTACACTAGACTACATGGGGCGACTAAATGCTCCACCTTCGGGTCAATATTCATCTACCTGGGGGTAGTGGCCTACGCAACCACACTATCCACCCCCGGGCTTATCCTTGGAGCACACACCCTGCTTGTCATGCTTTTAATCCTATTAACAAACTCCACAGGATCACATGCTATAGCAAGATCAGCCTATCGTGCGGGGATTATGCCCAAGCAGGCTGTGGTAGATAAACTTGCGGAGGAAAAAAAATGATTTATTTACTGCAGGTTTTAATACTGGGTGGAATAATGCTTTCAGCATATTTTGTTTTAAGATTCAATGACCTGATAGCTTCAGTGGTTTGCCTTGTTATCATGAGCCTGCTTCTGTCAGTAGAATATTATATCCTGCAGGCCCCGGATGTGGCTATCGCAGAAGCTGCGGTGGGTGCTGGATTATCCACCGCAATATACGTTATCGCAATAAAAAAAAGCAGCAGGTGGGAGAAATGAAGGGAGAACTCATTAAAATAATGGCATGTATCATATTCATCGCATTCATTTACGCTACGGTATCAGAAATACACCCTTTTGGGATGCCCCCAAGCCAGATGGATGATTATTTCATCAACAACGGGCAAAAAGAAACAGGAGCCAACAATATCGTAACAGCGATATTGTTTGATTATCGTGGTCTGGACACGCTCGGTGAAGCAACCGTCTTGTTCACGGCAGTAACAGGAGTTTATATGTTGTTTACGAAACGAAAATGAGCGGATTAAGCAAAATAGTGAGGGTCACAGCAGCTGTGTTGATGGTTCCGGTATCAACCTTTGGATTATACGTCATCATGCACGGCCATCTCACACCCGGGGGTGGATTCCAGGGGGGTGCGGTATTGGCCACCATATCAGCCCTGTTTATCATAGCATACGCGGATGAAATCAAGAAAGCCCTTGACGTAAACCTGCTTTCCCTGGTTGAGACATTGGCTTTAATAACCTTCATATCCCTTGCTTTCCTGGGATTGTCCACAACCTTCTTCAGCAACTTTTTGCTGAAAGCAGGTGAGTTATTCAATAACCCTGCTGTGGGAATCAACGGGGGGGACCTGAACACAGGAGGTATTATTCCCTTGATGAATATGGCCGTGGGTTTAGAGGTTTTTTCTGCATTATCCCTCATAATGGTGTTAATGTACTATGGCTCTAAAATGGAGGTACCAGAGGATGTTAGCTAATATAGCCTATATTACGGTGGTGGTCCTCATAGGCTTAGGGCTTTACGCGATCGTATTCAAACAGAACCTGATTAAGATAGTCATGGGGGTTCATATAATGGGATCGGGAGTGAATCTCTTCCTGATAAGCTTAGGATATCGGGAAGGGGGTGTTGCTCCAATATACACGCTGGCACCTAAATTAGAGATGGTTTTACCCACACCCCAGGCTCTGACCCTGACAAGCATTGTAATCAACCTGGCTGTGGTGGCCTTGATGCTATCTTTTGTTATGTTCATATACTGTAGATACAATAGCATTGACTCGCAGGATAGGAGGTTGAGGGGATGATTAACTCAGAGCACACAGCGATTATGTTAATAGCCGTGCCCCTGCTGGGAGCGTTCACGACAGCTGTTTTCGGTAGAGTGAGCTCCTCGCTTAGGAATATCTGGGTGCTTGCTATTTTAGCATCAACCGAGTTGCTGGCTGTGTTGCTTGGTGTTAACGTGTTAGAAAAAGGCATAAATGTTTACGCGCTGGGAGCCAGCTTTCCCACACTCACCTCGCCTGAGGGGTTTCCTGTTAGAATCATCCTTGAAGTAGATGCCATGAACGCCTTAATATCGTTGATAGCGTGTACTATAACTCTGATTGTGGTAGTATACTGCCTGGGCTTTATGAGGGAATCCAGGGTGTTGGATAAAGCCTACACCCTGATATTATTGCTTTTAACCGGGATGCTGGGGTTAACCCTGACAGGGGATTTATTTAATCTGTTTGTGTTTTTTGAGGTAGTCTCAATCTCTTCCGCGGCCTTGATTGCATTTTACGTTCACAGGGGGCAGTCTCTGGAGGCGGCCTTTAAGTATATGGTAATATCTGCCACAGGAGCCTTGATTCTCCTGTTTGCTGTTGCAATCATCTACTCCCAATATAATCTTTTAAGCATGGCTGCTTTAGCTGCTTCTATCAAGTACACTTTTCTGGATGAAGTGGCTTTGGTTTTGTTGATTTCGGCTTTCCTGCTGAAGGCCGGCTCGGTCCCGGCTCACATGTGGAAACCCGACGCATACGGGGAAGCCCCGGCCCCGGTGGCTGTGATGCTGCTCACATCCGCTCTTGTAAGCCTTTATGTTCTGTTCAGGATAACATACACGGTCTTTAATCCGGTAACACCCACCATAGGATGGACTCTGGCTTTGCTTGGAGTACTCTCTATCTTTCTGGGCGTGAGCATGGCCTTAATACAGACTAAACTTAACAGATTAATCGCTTACTCTGCGATAGCTGAAATAGGATTCATCCTTTTGGGTGTGGGATCCAGTTTAACCCAATCCCCCCATACCTCAAAAGTTGGCTTTAACGCCCTCTCAGGGGGTTTATTCCATATCCTCAATGATGTATTAGACCTGGGTTTGTTGTTTCTGGCGGCTGGGGCAATATATTACCTAACCCGAGAAAACAATATGAACCGGCTTGGAGGCCTAGGGAAAACCCACCCTGTTCTGGGTGTTTTTTTCCTTATCGGGTTGCTTGCGGTATCGGGTCTACCCCCATTCAACGGCTTCGCATCAAAGCTGATGATATATGAGTCTGTTTATTTCTTCAATCCCCTGTTTGCGATTATCGGAATCTTGGGCAGCATCCTAATGGCTGCAGTCTACGTTAAAGCATTCTATAGCGTCTTTTTAGGGGTTTTTCCACCCCAAGAGCTGGGGCAGATACCTAAAAGCATGCTGGCGGCAATGGGTGTTCTCGCGTTACTTATCCTGGTAATTGGATTATACCCTGCTACGGTTATAAAATATCTCATAACCCCCGCAGCCGATGCCTTAATCAATCCGGGAGATTACATAGGTGGTGTGCTATGAATCTTGTGCTGGCTACTGGCTTCGGCTTCTGGAACCCGATTGTGTTCATATTAACTTTAATGCTTTTAATGATTGTATCATACCTCATCTGGAGACAAGGAGAGGAAAACCAGGGTGAAGGGATCCAGGGGAATGCTTTTTTTTCCGGGGATCTGTTAATGGATAAGGGAGTTCAAGCCCAGAACCTGTACTGGGGTTTCACCTCAGCACTAAGAGAATAC
This sequence comes from Candidatus Altarchaeales archaeon ex4484_96, assembly GCA_002254405.1. Classification (GTDB taxonomy): domain Archaea; phylum Altiarchaeota; class Altiarchaeia; order IMC4; family QMZM01; genus EX4484-2. Next base: position 5,338 of record NJDH01000024.1, on the reverse strand, counting down.
TATGATTGGATGATAAAACAGCATACGGGAATAATAAACGATTACGTAGCATGGTTCATAGCATTAACTGCAGCGCTACTGCTATTGGTTGTTGCATTATGATATAAAATGACAGGTAAAGCAAAGAAACTTCGGAGGTTGATTAAATCCATATGGGTTTTCAACTGGTTTAACTCATGCGGGTTCACTGAACTGGTTCCCGTGGTCGGATCAAGATGGGATATGGAACGCTTTGGGATGGTGGTTACTGGAACCCCAAGGCACGCTGACGTTCTTTTTATCGCAGGATACCAGACCCATAAATCCATCAGGAGAGCTAAGATAATCTTTGAGCAGATGGCTGAACCGAAGGTGGTTATCGGCTTAGGGGCCTGCTCTATGACGGGAGGCATGTACTGGGATTCATATAATACCATAAAACGGCTGGAGGATTATCTGCCCGTTAACATGTATGTTCCAGGATGCCCTCCACGCCCTGAGGCTGTTTTTGAGGCATGCGAGAAAATATTTCAGCATGTTTTGGAGATGAAGGATGAATGAATCAGATTTAATAAGAGACCTGGATAAAGAATTCGGGGCGTGCGCCCAGGAAAAAAGAAAGCGCAGGGTTTGGGTGTCTGTTGAATTAAACGAGCTCATTGATGTGTGCAGGTTCTGCTATGGGAAGGGATTCAGGCATCTATCCACGATATCGGCAACAGATTACCCGAGTGAGGGAATGTATGAGCTCACATACTTCCTCTGGAGCTATGAGGATAAGCTGCTGGTTACCGTGAAAACAACAATATCCAGGGATAAACCGGTTATCGATTCGGTCACATCCATCTGGGGTGAATCCGCTCAGATACATGAGAGGGAGCTACATGAATTATTTGGCGTAAAATTTGAGGGAAACAAGGATTTAACTCCCTTGTTTTTAGAGGAATGGGATGGTCCGCCCCCGTTTCGCAGAGATTTCAACTGGAGAGATTATGTTAGAGAAAAATACTATGATAAAGAAAATGAACGAGAAAAGCCCTACTACCTATGAGCTGCTTTTCGGGCCAGCTCATCCCGGCTCCGGGAACTTTTCGGTTAAACTGAGGGTTAGCGGGGAGCAGGTTGTTTCAGCTAGATCAGATCCCGGATACCTTCACCGGGGGTTTGAGAAACTTATGGAGTACCGGGACCGGATGCAAAATTCAATCCTCTCCGACAGGGTTTGTGTTCTTGAGGCCTTAAACTGGAATCTAGTGCATGCAGAAGCGGTGGATGAGCTAACTGGGGAGGAAATACCTGATAAAGCCCGCTATATCCGGGTTTTGATGGCTGAGTTGTCTAGGATACAATCCCATCTCATCTGGTATGGTGCATTATCTATGGGTCTTGGATTCGACACAGGCTTCAAGGTAGCCTTCGGGTACAGGGATTATCTGCTGGACATATTTGAGCTGGTAACTGGGGGGCGGGTTTACCCAGCGGGATATATCTGTCCCGGGGGTGTGAGAAGAGACCTGCCTGATTCAGCGAAAACAAAAATAGAGAAAACACTGGATAAGATGAAGATTATGCTGCGAAAGTGTGAGAACTTCGAGAAAACAACCCTCTACCCGAGAACCAGGGGTGTTGGTGTATTAGAGCGCCAGGATGCTCTAAGATTAGGCGCAACAGGTCCGATAGCCAGGGCATCCGGTCTTTACTCTGATGTCCGGGTTGATGATCCCTATGAGATATACTCTGAGCTGGATTTCGAGATACCAACAAGAGATGAGGGTGATGCTTATGCAAGGTGCCTGCTTGGACGTCTGGAGATGCGAGAGTCGATGAGGATTATAAGACAGGTTCTTGAGAGAATGCCTGAAGAAAAACTGGATCCAGTGAAACCAAAAATAGCCCATAAAATACCTGAAGGCGAGGTGTATGTCCGAAACGAAATCGCAAGAGGTGAAGCAGGGATTTACATGAAATCTATCGGGGAGGAAACACCCTATAGGTGTAAGATACGGGGCCCCTCTCTGTTACATATGATCCCTGTCTTAGAGCATCTTCTTGCAGGATGCCAGATAGCTGATGTCCCGGCAATATACTGGAGTTTAAACATTTGTCCAGCGGACATGGATAGATAAATCAAGATGATAAAAACAATATGGGAGTTAATCAGGAACCTCATAAACAAACCGATTACCGTCAGGTTTCCCAAACAACAGATTGAGATACCCGAAGGCTTTAGAGGAGAGCACAAATACGAGCTGGATAAATGTATCTCCTGCGGCCTATGCTCCCGCGTATGCCCAAACAGGGCGATAGAGATGGTTGAAGCACCACAGAAGCATAAAGAAAAGTACCCCAAAAAATATCCGAGAATAGATCTTGGAAAATGCTGTTTCTGTGGTTTCTGCGAGGACATCTGCCCAACAGACGCATTAAAGCTCACAAAAAACGTTTATCTATCAACCTTCGACATAAAAAACGTAATCAAGGAGCCATTTGAAGATGATGTGGATTAATATAGCTTTGATTCCGGTAGCCGGGATTGTTGCCTTATTAATAGGGCTGTTTTATGCGGGCTTGGATAGGATTATTGCCGCGAGAATGCAGGAGAGGGTTGGACCCCCAATAACCCAGCCTTTATTGGATGTTGCTAAATTAATGATAAAGCAAAACATCGTGCCAGAGCATTCAACCGGATGGTTGTTTAATCTGATGCCAATAGTCTGTCTGGCATCCACTCTCGCCATCCTATTTTACCTGCCTTTCGGGGGATACGCTCCTTTGCTGGGAGAGCACGGTGATCTTATTCTCGTGTTGTATATGCTGATTATCCCTGCTTTAGCCATGGTGTTAGGTGGCTTTTCTTCAGGCTCTCCTTATGCGACTGTCGGAGCGCAAAGAAAGATGGTTTTGATGATGAGCTACGAGTTCCCTCTGGCCATAAGCGTCATCTCCATAGCCTGGTTGCTTACCGTATCAAACATAGCTGACCCCTTCTCTTTGCAGTCAATAACAAAAAACCCTGTCTGGGGTCTTGTTGGGCCGCTTGGTTTAGTAGGGTTAATCCTTCAGTTACTGGTTCTCTTGTTTGTCATACCCGGGGAGCTTGGTAGAATACCCTTTGACGTGCATGAAGCCACATCAGAGATAGCCGGGGGTTTGCTGGTGGAATACTCCGGCAGGAATCTTGCATTATTCTATCTAGCGGATGCTGTGAAGGTTGTTGTTTTTACTTCGGTTATCATAGCCTTGTTTTTCCCCTATGGGGTGGGGTTGTCGGGTTGGTGGGGTGTATTAGCGGACGCTGTTTTTTATTTTGTTAAGTTGTTTGTTTTGATGTTTTTTTGCTCTACTCTAATCAGGGTGGCTATGTCCCGATTTAAGATCACCCAGGTTGTCTACGCTTACTGGATCCCAGCTATTATTGTTTCTTTAACCGGGTTGCTGCTGGTGCTAGTGGATGCATTATCCTGATTGTGGTCTTCTGGGGTGTTTTTTTAATATCAAATCAATTTATAATGAATAATAATTATAATTATTGTTAAGATGATGGGGAATATACTTGAACTAGTGAACGCGGCCGTAATCGCTGGATTAATAGTTTTTGGCTTCTACGTGGTGCTGCAAAACATGCGAACCATCATGTGCCCGCAAAAAAAAGGCACAATAGCCTCGATGGGGGGCTTAGATAATCAAAAATGCAACCTATGCGCTTACTCGATGGAACCCGGGAAATCAACAATACAGCTTAAAGTCAAATTAGATAACGGCTTAATCTGCGAGGCAGAGGCAAGCCCCTGCTGCCTTTGCATGGACCGGATGAAGATAGGGGACCGGGTGGGGTTAACCCAATCAGGAAACAGGCTGATGGCGCAGAAGATAGGGTGGGGCGTATAGAGATGGAATTGCTGGGTTTATTCGGGCTTTTGGTTTTCTTTGGCGTGATAATAGCATCACTTAAGGAATGGATACCCCAAGATGTGCTTCCGGTGCAATCTGCTCTCATATTAACCACATTATTTCTGGTGGTGATAGCAGCCTTATTTGGGCAGCCGATTAACCTCAAAGAGCTCTCAGCCAACATATACATCCACCCCATAACAGCCCTGCTGGCTGGTTTTCTTGTGGCCGGGGCCCTGGAAGCAGCCGGTGCGTTCAAGGCCGCAATAGACATACTCGAGAGGCTGGCTGAAACCCCCCTGGGATTGCCCGGCACCGTAGTGATACTGGTTAACATGCCCACGATTTTTGCAATGCCCTGCGGGCGGATACTCGCAGCAGCTCTCATACCAGCAGCATTATTGTTCGGATACGAGCTAGCTAGGGTTAGAGAAACTCCCCTGCTGGTCAGTGTCGTAATATTCGGTTTCATAGTCAATGCGGCAGCATCCTGCGGACCCTCACCGCTTGGAGGCATCGGGACCATGGGTGAGGGGATGGGTGGATACGATATCGGCTCTCTCGCCAACGCCCAGCAGGTTGGTATCATGGTCATCACCGCCGTGGCAATGGTGTCCATTAAACTAATATACCGCATCCTGCCTGGGGAGACAATAATCGAAGAAATGATGGAAGAAAACGAGCAAAAAAAGAAAAAAGACAACAACAAGGTACCTGCTTCAGGGTATTTCTCGTTTTTCTTCTTTCTTATCGGCATAGCGGTTGTGTTCATAACCAAGCCGCCTGTCCCGATACAAACCATCCTGGTTTTTTTCGTGATAGTAATCATGTTAATCAGCAGGGTCTCGATACAGGATCTTATCGGGGGCGTGATACTACATCCCGTGATGGCCATGATAAGCGGTTTCATCATCGCAGGAGCGCTTATAGCCATAGGAAGCTTTGATGCATTAATAGAGCTGCTTTCTATTGCGGCTGAAATGGAGCTGCTTCCCGGGATGGCTTTAGGTTATGTGGGTGTGGCGGTGATACTAGCCAACACACCATCCATACTGCCTATGCCCTGCGGAAGGATTATGGCCGCCGCCCTGATGCCTGGTGTGCTATTATTCGGTTTGAAGGTAAGCGAGGCTACAGGAAATGCGCTTGCGACACCCATACTGTTAACGGGATTCATTTTGAATGCCGCAGCATCCTGCGGTCCCTCCCCTCTTGGGGGAATCGGCGGAATAGGTGAAGGCAACCTGGGCACCGCCATCGGTATAAGCGGTAAACCACAGCAGGTTGGCATTATGATGGGCACAGGCATTGCCGTGTTGATTATCGGATTACTTGGTTTCATATAGAAAATGACGGGATTAATAGAAAGATATCTGGTGGCCCTCGGGGTCGGGCTCCTTGCGGGAGCGGCAATAAACTACTCGCTGGGATACCGTATACACGACAGGGGCGGGCTCCTTGGAGGCTT
>NJDH01000023.1 GCA_002254405.1 Candidatus Altarchaeales archaeon ex4484_96 | reverse complement strand
GTTCCTGTTCTACAACATGCTCACAAAGCTATGAACAAAACAGATTATTTTTAGGCCAGAAAGCCTAAATAGTTACCATTGCATTGGATTATTCAACAAAGCATGTTTTTGTCAATCAATCTTATCCCGTGCCCAGGAATTATCTCGATGAAATCAAATCCCTGAGCATGAAGAGTATGTCCCAGCACTGTTCCTTTGTTATGGAAAAATTCCTGCACAGTTTCTCTAAGACATAGGGGAACCTTATCACCCCTGACCTTGGGGCGTCTATTTCTTTCAGTCTCTTCAAAACCAGAGAATATAATCCCTCAGCCATTTTTATCCCCCGTTATTCTCTTTACTTTCCTGACTTCCCTGAGGTAGTTGTCCACGATTCTGACCCATTCGGGCAGCTGGATTTTCTGTGCCTGTTTTTCTTGGTTTTGCTCTTTCTTTTTCATACAGGTTAGATTATTCCCGGGGATAAAATAGGTTCTCGATGGTCTGCCGTTCTTGCCGAAGACTATGCTTTATAGCAACCGTGCAAAAGAAGTCCCATGAACTGGACTGATAGATTGTTTGACAGGATTAAAATCTTGGGGGAAAGGATTGCGGGGATATACTACTGGATTTCCGAGAGGAATGAGTTGCACGAGGAGCTTATGGACGAGTTTGATTTTGAGGCCAGGGAGAGCGAGCGGTTGAGGGAGTGTATGTTGAAAGATTATGATGAATCGGAAAGGGAAATCAGTAGCCTGAAGAAGGAGATGCGGTTCGAGAGGCTGAAATTCTGGAAGGACATGACTGAACTGAAGAGGGAGCTGGAGAGGTGCCTTGAGGAGTACAAAACCGAAAAAGAGAAGGGTGATGTTGTGGATGGAAAATAAACCTTTTATCTCTAAATCTTCAAAAGATTAGTGGTGTAATGAATTTACTGAAAGTTGTTTTATTCTTTGTTAAAACTTCCATCCTTCAGCTCTAAACATATCAAGCACTATCGTAATGACACAGGATATACGGGATGTGTTCTGGACGGCACAGGAGAAATCATACTACACACACGTCTTCAAGGTAGCTGAAGAAGACTTGGACAGGTTCATTGAATCCTTCGTGAAACGTCTATGGATAGCAAACGATATGGCTGTAGCGGTACAATACAGGCTTGATACTGTGAATGTCAAGGAGACATTGACGGCAGATTAGTCTAGAATACAATTTATATACCAACGGAGGTAATAGTTTCATATCAAGGGATGACTTGGAGCGGTTGCATAGGATATATAATACGGCAATGGCTAAACGCTTGAAGGATTTAGAACATAGACTGTTTTGATAATCAAAAATGGCAAAAAGAAAGGACGACTTCATGAGTGATGAAGAATTCGACAAAGTGGATAATGAAATCAACCCTGATGTTAGAGTACCCGATTCTATCGGCGAAGACGAATTAAAGGATATCGATGTACAATTAAGAAGATTGGTTGTCCCAGACCCAACCCTGAAACATAAGACATTCGATAGTGAGGATGAATATGAAAAGTGGAAGCAGGAGAATGCTGACAAAATTACGGGGTATATTCGATTAGGGATTGTGAGAGATGCGAATTTTGATATTCTATCAATATCTGCAAGTTATCGGGAAAAGGAGTAGTACTAATTGTTTTTTATTATAAAAAACCCTATAACCTATCATGGAGGTGTCTCTGAGTTCCATGTCTCATGGTGCCCTGGCAAGTGGCTATAGGAAGGAAAATGCTGATGAAGATTTTCTATATTTCATGGTCATTGATGCCATAAATAAAGCAAAACAAGGTGGTAAAGACAAGATACACATTAGAATTCCCCGAAATAAATTGATTGGAATTAAGGATGCTTTGTTAAAGGATGGGTTTGATGTCGTGGCAAGTATCGACTGATACGTGTTTACAAAATGATTACCATAAATAAATATATAATTTACATCCTACTATGTATACGATATTACCAATATATCAACCATCAATTAAGCGTGTGAGAGCATATGCAGTTGAATAAGATTTTCGGCGATACTATGGGGTTTCTTGGTTTATTGTGTGCTTTGCTTAGATTCCGCAACTGCTTTATTGGATTCATTGGTGTTTTGGTTGGGGCTTCATTCACTTACTCGGGTGTTGGTTTGTTTTTATCCGCTGAGGTTTTAATAGCGGGGTTGGCGGTTTTTTTGATTATTGGAGCGGGTAATATCTTAAACGATTATTTTGATATTGAAATCGATAAAATCAATAAACCCCATAAGCCGCTTCCTTCATGTCGAATCTCTAAAAGCGATGCTTTGATGTTGTCCATTATTTTGTTTCTTTTTGGGGTGGGCTTATCTAAGCTGATTAATATTTATGTTTTATATCTTGCGGCTTTGAACACGATTATTTTGATTCTTTATGCTGCTTACAGCAAGAGGATGTTTTTCACATCTAATCTGGTGGTAAGCTATCTGGTGGCCTCTATTTTCGTCTACGGGGCTTTGATTAATGTTGATGATTTGTTGTTTATGCCTTCCTCTACCTTGAATGTTTTATATGTGCTGGTTTTGTGTTCTTTTTTCATGACATTAGCTCGGGAGGTGGTTAAGGATATTGAGGATGTGAAGGGGGATGAATATAAGTATTCTCAGACTTTACCTATTAGGTTGGGGGTTTCAGCTAGCAGGAAGCTCGCTTGTTGGGGGATGTTGCTTCCAAGATTTTGTTTTAGGGTATGTTTATTTTAAAACAAAGAACCTAAGTATTTATTCTATCTGTTGATGCCTCAGTAGCTCAGCCTGGTAGAGCGCTTGCTTGGTAAGCAAGAAGTCCCGGGTTCAGATCCCGGCTGAGGCTTATTCGTTTTATTGATTTATTTTTTCATCACCCACACCTATCAGTTTTAGACATTACCTTGATGTAATAGACTACAACTGCAATTAAAAGGAAAATGAATAGAAAAACACATAATATGGAAACAAATTCCCCCCCAGTATCTGAGAAAACAACAAATCAGCTGCTAAGATAATAATTAGAATAACAGCAGATAGATAGATAACAGCATATAAATCAAATAGATTCTGTGGTGTTGCCTCCTTTTCTTGTTGCAGAATCGCAACAATAGGAGGGAAAGCTAATGGATGTTTGAATTTAATTGATTTATCCAGAAGCTTCAAAGCATCGTCTAAAGATACTTGAGGAAACATGAAATCACTGTAGCCACAGGACATACAAAAATAATATTGCTTGCTTTGACCCGCCCCAAAGACATACTTTTTCACATGCTTACTTTTGCATTTAGGGCAAACCGTAACCCACTACTTCTCTCCTCGATTAGCTTTTATAATATTTTCATCAAGCTCCCTTAGATCACCATCAGTCATCTCACCCCACCCCCGGCTTTAAATCACCTCGCTCATCGAATGATTTTTTATTATCAGGTTAATCGCCCACCGCTAGGACTTCACCAGGCCCCAGGGGATTATCATAATAGTATTGTCCCATCCTGTCGGGTATTTCATATACCCCAACAGCGTTACTTATTTGGATATATAAGTATTTGTTTATTTTTTAGTTTAGCGAATTCAAACAATATGTTCTGAGACTCTTTGAGTTCATAGTATCACGAGTTTTGTGTTGTGTATTTTTTTGTTGCTCTGGTAGTCAGCTGCCATCCCCTTAATATCTACCGCATCCCCATATAAAAGCAACACCTCAAGGCACTTATCGTTGCCAAGATGGCTGTGCAGCTGGGTTTTAACGATACTCTGATACTTACCCCTTATCCTGGAAATATGCTCGAAGCTTTTCTCATCATGAACTAAAAGAAGCAACGCATCAACCTGTCCCGCAAGCTTAGACCTCGCATCATGCTCCTCCAACAACATGCGAAGACCCGCGCGCACCACCTCGCTTCGAGCAGAATAACCAACATCCGCGGATAGTTTATCCACCTCCCGAAGCAGGTTATCTTTCAGTGAAATGGAAACAATAGCCATAAAAAGATATTAATAAGGTTATATATAAATATTGATATAAATTAATAATACTATCTTGCTTTTTTAATAAAAACCCCCAATATCTAACATAAAAAATGTTCTCGGAAAAATTCATTTACATAGCAGGCTTCGCCGTGCTCGCAGCCCTCGTAAACGGGCTGGGAATCTACGCCATATACAAAAACAGGGAATGGGCCGAGAAAACAAAAACCTACTTCATGTGCTTCGCAGCCGGAATCCTGATATCAACACCCCTCACACTAGCACTCCCCAACGCCATCAAATCCAATCCATATGCAGGATTCATAGCCCTTGGGGGATTCCTGTTCATGTTCTTCTCAAACGAAATAATAAAATACCATACTAAACAAAAAGAACTCGAATTCGGCATAACAGCAGCTGAAGGAATCGGACTACACTCCTTCATCGACGGAGTAATATACACAGTAACATTTAATGTATCAGTGCTGATAGGAATACTATCCGCCACCGGGCTTGTAATACATGAATTCGCTGAAGGTGTCATCACCTATATTTTCCTGTTAAAAGGCGGATTAGAAAAGAAAAAAGCAGGCATATACGCTTTCATGATAGCAGGACTCACCACCCCCCTGGGGGCGTTCATAGTATACCCTGCAGTCAAAGTATTAGATGAGTCTATGCTGGGATTGATGCTCGGATTCATGGCAGGCGTATTGCTTTATTTATCCGCCTCACATCTATTGCCTGAAGCAAGAGAACACGAAAAAGAACACTCCGCACTGGCTTTTCTGGGAGGGGTTGCTTTAGCGCTGTTCATTGTTTTATCAAAAAATATGTGATATATATCGCCCAAATACTATATTATAATAAGGTTCTAATTTGGAAAAAACACTAAATAAACCAAAAAAACGCGGGAAAGCGGTGTTTGCCGGTAATCTGCTCACTAACGAGGATAACATAAGCTATCATCTCGGACGAGACATACTGATGCTCTGGAAAAAATGCGACGGCAGCAAAACAATAGAAGACCTAAAAGAGATTATGAACACAGAAGGCTTGGAAAGAGAGTATAGCTCTGAGGTGATTAGAACGATGCTTGGCCTGCTACAGGAGAAAAAGCTTGTTATTTATTCGGCAGCCGGAGCAGGTCTATAGCTTAAATGCATATTTTTTTATAAAATCATGCTAAAAAGCATATATGTTTTTATTTGGATAAATAAATAACACCATCATCCAACTCCAACCTCACGGGAACAGCAGATGCGGAAAAAAAACCCTCCTTAGACAAAAAAGCACTCAACCGAAACACCAACACCATAGTAGCCCCTCCAACATTAACCTCCCTTTCTATCTCCCGCACATTAGAATAAATCTCAGAACACACTTCTCAACCTCCGGAACGCAATAACCCAAACCCGCAAATCAAATGCCAAAACCAAAAAAGCATAAAATAAATCAACCAACCGATTCATCACAACACAACATAAACTACCATCTAAAGTTGTTCCATCAAAATCAGGGGAAACCAGGATATCAACGTTTCTAAATGAATTAAAGGGGTACAGTAAAGCATATAAATAACCACAGTACATGCCAGTATCAGCAGGATCATGTAAGCCAAAGACAAGATTTAAATCAACCAACTCAAACCTGAAAGACCGAATAATCCTGCGAACAAAACAGCTGAAAGGTTTAATGTAACTCCATCTAAAATCAAAGCCAGTTCCCAAATCTTTAACACCCCCATCACCTGTTTCAACAGATTTTTTGGGCTCCTTCCTGGATAAACTCAGAGTATAAACCCACCATCCAAGCAACCTGAACTCCAAATACTCCTCCAGAAGATTAGCCTTAACACTGAATGTGTTCCAGAAAAAAAACACGCTCACATACGCCCTCACCTCCAAATCCTTTTTAACTGCATCAAACCGCAACCGGATAGGAGAGGAAAAAACAGCAGCTAAAGCGAAAGCTGCTAAAAGAAAAAGGAGTGTGATGAGATGAACAATCATCCCCTTCACTCACCCCTCTTTTTTGGCTTTCTTAACCTCCATCGCCTTCTCCATCATCTTGGGTACTGACTCGCCGAAGGCCTCGATGGCTGAAGCCAGCCCCCCTTTACCAGCCTTAAAGGGTACAACCTCGACTTTATCTTTTTTCACTACAATCAAGGCAACCGGTTTAACGCCTCCGCCAGCACCTCCACCTCCTCCCTCACCCGGTCCCTTCTCGCCGCCGCCTGATCCGGCTCCCGCACCAAAAGCGAAACCAACACTGGATACTGGTATGATAGTTATTTCCCCAAACGATTGAGGCTCTCCAACGACAGTATCCGTCGAAATCATCTTCTCCAGCTCAGATATCATGGTCTTGAACATATCTTCAGTATTCATTTCATTCACCTCCAAAAAAAATTGCCAGTAATCTAATAGCATATCTGAGAATAATAAATAGAGCCTGAGAGGCGAAAGTAAAACCCCATGCATTTTTGAGGGTTGTTCTTTCAACCAGCATGATTTACATAAATCCCATCATGAATTTCCAAAGATTCCAAAAAAAACCACAAAATAAGTTATAAAAACCCTGGTTAAAACAGAAAAATATCTTTTTTTTATTATTATCCCTATGATATAATGAATATGGAAACTGAAAAAATCGAACTCACTCATGATCCCAAAAGAGGTGAGTTGTTTTACGGGAAAAACAACGTCACCTTAACCGCCAGAGGACAGCTTGCATGGATTCAACGTGAATGCGAGAAAGCAATAGGTCCCGCAGCCTCCCATATCATATACGAGTCCGCGAGAGTATACGCTCACAGAACCGAATCAAACATCGAGCAGCAGGTGTTAAACAACCTCAACAAGCTGTCGAGAGAAGAGATAGCTCTCAAGCTCCTAGAGCAGTTCAATAAATTCGGATACTGTTACGCGCAGGCAGAGGAAATCGATATCGAGGGGAAGAAAGCCAAGATTAAAGTCTATAACAGCGCCAACGCGATAGGGTATATGAATGCTGAAAAACCAGTATGCCATTTCATCCGGGGTGTTATCGCAGGAGCCGCAAGTGAGTTACTGGATGAACCCATGTACTGCCTTGAAACCAGATGCACCGCTTCCGGTGGAGGATACTGTCTTTTTGAGGTTATGACATCCGAGATAGCGGAGAAGAAAAGACTGGGGGAATAAGTTATATTAATATTTTTCTGATAAGAATATGCTTTCTTGCATAAACGTGTTTTATCTGCTGACGCCAAATAAAGATACATGGTCGAGGAACTTGTTTTAACAGAAATACAATTCATAGGGCTGCTGCTCATAGCAGTCATAGTATCAATAACAGTTAAATACATACGCCTCCCATACACCATAGCGCTCGTATTACTAGGAGCCTTCACAGGATTCATGGGGTTCAACCCCATACAACTATCTGAAGAACTGATACTATTCATATTCCTGCCAGCCCTCCTGTTTGAGGGAGCCATAAACATAGACTTCGACAAACTAAAAGAAAACCTCGACCTCATCCTACTACTAGCCGTGATAGGATTAACAGCCAGCATCCTGATAGTAGGATACGCACTCAACATATTAACAGGATTACCACTCATATACGCCCTTCTATTTGGGGCCATGATAATGCCAACAGACCCGGTGTCCGTGCTGGCTTTATTCAAAAAACTGGGCGTCTCAAGAGAATTATCGGTTCTCGTGGAAGGAGAATCACTATTCAACGACGGCACAGGCATAGTATTATTCAGCGTGATACTCACCCTTATCGAAAACCAAAACAGCCAATTCAATCTAGGTCAAACAATCATAGACTTCTTTTTCGTGGTATTAGGTGGACTAATAATAGGCTTAATCACAGGATACGCGATATACAGCATACTCAAACGCCTGGACGACCACCTAATCGAAGTAGTATTAACAGGCATACTCGCCTACGGAACCTTCATCATCTGCGAAAGCATACATGTATCGGGCGTAATCGGCGTCGTAGCAGCAGGTCTTTTAATAGGGAACCGCGGCACATTGTTCGCTATGAGCCCGACAACCCGGATAGCCATAGCCGACAGCTGGGAGCTAACAGCCTTCATGGTTAACTCCCTGATATTTCTATTAATCGGAATACAGATACCCATGCAGGAGATATACTCTCACCTCGAGCTGATAATTTATTCCATCGGAGTCGTTCTACTGGCAAGAACCCTAACAGTATACCCCCTCACACACCTACTAAACCAGAAAAAGAAAAATAAAATCCCCCTAAGCTGGATGCATATCATAAACCTGGGCGGAATCCACGGCTCCATACCAGTAGCACTCCTGCTAAGCCTAAGCGGGATAAGCTACCTTTCGGAACTATCGTTTATGGTGTTCGGCACAGTATTGTTTTCGCTTGTCTTCCAAGGCTTAGCAATCGAGCCCCTGGTGAAAAAACTGAATCTAGCAGTGAAACACCCAAAAATCGAGATATACAAAAATCTTATAACAAAAAAAATAGGCGTCCAAAGGGGTCTAAAAGAACTTGAAACAATGAGGGAAGACAGAGAGATACCACAGGGAGTATACAACAAGCTAAAAGACGAATACACAATTTTATTAAACAATCTGGCAAAAAAAATAGATGAATTAATAACCGAATACCCGCAGATAGAGCTCAACCAGACGGATTACGCTAAAAAGAGAATGCTATTAGCTGAGAAATCAAGCATCCAGGAGTCGATTAGAAAAGGTATTATAGGAAGCGATGAAGCCTCCCAGATAATCCAGGATACAGACGCTAAACTCGATAAGTGAGAAAACACCCCATTTATATAAGCATTCGACTCAATAGTTAAGCGATGTTGCTTTATTATAGATGCAGTAGATGCAGGAAGGCTATGACCGACCTGGACATACTATATCACAACACAATAAACTCATTCGACAAACAGCTGCCCAACCTGTGCTTCAGATGCGAGATGAAAATAGACTCATACATCGATTTTTTCCTAAATAGTGTGCTGGAATAAATAGCATTTAATTTATTCTATAAATAAAATAACTATATTCTCAGAAAATGCCCGCACAAATAGAAGACACATACGCTGAAGCCTTCAAGGGATTGTATTCGCATGTGCTCATCACAGCAGAAAACAAAAAATGGCTCAAATACGCTATCAACTGCGCCACAGGATACGCATCATCCACCATAGGATGCGGGTGCGAGGCAGGATTAGATGCTTATTTGGATGCAAAAAAAACCCCCGACCACAGAATAGGCGCCTTGGTGCAGTTTTGGGTTCCGCTTTGGGGGGATAACCCAGAAAAAAGACTGGAAAAAGAGCTTATAGCCAGAATAGGGCAATGTATTCTCACCACCCCCACAGCAAGAGTATTTAATTTTGGCCTATCAGGGAAAAAACTCAAAATAGGGGAAAAAATAGGCTTCTACGGAGACGGATACCAGAAAATAACAAAAAAATACAATAAAGTGATGGTTGAAATACCAACAATGATGGACTCATTTCATGTGGAAAAAAACCTCGGATACGATGAAGGCATTATGGGAGGCAACCTATGGTTTATGGCCTCATCAAGAAAAAATGCTCTTACGGCAGCCGAAAAAGCAGCTAAAGCAATATCCGATACAGAAGGTGTTATAACCCCCTTCCCGGGAGGGGTTTGTGCCGCGGGATCGAAAGCCGGCTCCAGATACAAGTTCATGAAGGCATCAACCCACGAAAAATACTGTCCAACGCTAAAGCAACAGATTGATGATTCCCGGGTGCCCCAGCAGGTTGAATCAATAGCTGAGATAGTATTTAATGGCGTGAATCTAAAGCAGATGAAGAAAGCATTAAAGGCAGGAATCAACGCGAGCATGAACAGCAGGGGTTTAATCATGATTTCAGCTGGAAACTACGGTGGCAAACTGGGAAGCCATAAACTTTATCTGAGATAAATAGGAGAATGAAATATATTCCAGTTGAAACCAAAGCCGCTGTAAGGCAGATTATTCTGGCAATAATCGTCGGGTTGATGGGGGGGGCAGGCTCCATAATATTTCGGGAAACCATCATGGTAACTCAGGGTTTCTTCTTCGGCACCCTGCTAAAAAAAATAGCATTCTACCATGGAGACATTAACCTCTCAGTGATGTTAATACCGATGATTGGGGGAGTTATGGTGGGCTTATTATCCATGAAAGTATCCTCCGAGGTTAAAGGACATGGGATGCCAGAGGTTATGGAAGCTCTGCACATGCACGGGGGGAGAATAAGGAAAAGAGTTGCTTTCACTAAATTAGTTGCTTCCGCATTAACCGTAGGCTCAGGCGGGTCCGCCGGAAGAGAAGGCCCCATAGCCCAGATAGGAGCATCCCTTGGCTCGCTTTTAGGCCAGGCGGCGAACCTGCACGACAGACAGAGGAGAGTATTGATGGTCTCGGGGCTGGCAGCAGGCATAGGCGCCACCTTCAACGCCCCGCTTGGGGCGGCTATTTTCGCCATGGAGGTGTTGTTCGCTGAATTCGAGGCGGTTTGCGCTACATCAGTGATACTAGCCTCGGTTGTAGGCACAACATTCGCTAACTGGCTTGCTGAATCTCTGGGAAGAAGATACATCGAGATAAGCCTTATTGAAAGCCTGACCCTCAACCACCCGATGGAGCTTTCTTTTTACCTTATACTAGGATTAAGCTTTGGTTTATTAGCCATATTCTGGGTGAAAACATTCTATATAATCGAGGAACTATTCAACAGAATAAATATTCCACTATACATAAAAACAGGTTTAGGCGGATTGCTGGTGGGTTTCATCGGGATGTTCACCCTGAAAGGGACACCCAACGGGGGACCGCTGGGTTATGGTATCCTGGGAGTGGGATATGAGGGGGTGAATATGGCCTTAACAGGTGAGCTTTCACTGGTATTGCTTCTGGTTTTAGGCTTCATAAAGATTCACTCAACCTCATTAACAGTAGGCTCGGGGGGTAGCGGGGGGGTTTTCTCCTCATCGCTTTACATTGGGGCAATGGCCGGCGGGGCTCTGGGCATCATCTTTCACTCATTAGCCCCCCAAATAGCATCAGTACCTGAAACATACGCTCTCGTCGGCATGGGAGCCTTGTTCGCCGGCGCAGCACACGCCCCCCTAACCACGATAATAATGATTCCTGAGATGAGCAGCGACTATAATCTAATACCAGCCATGATGATAGCATGCATAACCAGCTATGTCGTGAAATCCCTGTTTATGAAAGAAAACATCTACACACTAAAGCTTAAAAAGATAGGTATCTCAATTAACACCGATAAAGTGCTTAGCGAGATTAGAGTAAGCGATATCATGAGCGCTAACGTAGACACTATACCCAAAGACTACTCTGTTGGGGAATTAATCGATAAGATGTGGGAGGAAGGACATATAGGATACCCTATGGTGGATGATGAAGGACTGCTTTATGGTATTGTAACATTCGACGACCTTCATGAGGTTAGCAGGGAGGATAAGGTATCCGATATATGCACACGTGATGTGTTAGTTGTATACCCGGATGATTTCGTAGATAAAGCCAACAACATAATATTTCATCATGATATTGGCAGGCTTGTGGTCGTGGACAAGATTAATCCAAAAAAGATTAAAGGAATAATATCCAAAACAGATATCCTCAGAGCATACCAGAAATCGCTGGTGCTTAAGAGAAGCTGGTAAGACAATGATAGACAATAAAAATAAAAAGAAAATTAAATGCATCGCTGACCTGGCTGTTGAAGCCTCTCTTCTTGAAGTTAACACCCAGAAACCAGGCAACATAACACCAAACCATGATTTTACGGACACAACATACAAGGACTTCATACTTGGCTGTAGCGCGTTGCGTCCAGCAATAGAATCCGCTGCCTTAAGGGGTTATAGGGCTGCGGAAGGCGAAATCAGATACAGCCGCATTGGATTAGGTGAGCTCATGAAGAAAGCCGTCTCGGATGTTAAAGCATCGCATACAGGGGGCAACACCCACCTGGGAACCATAATGCTTTATATCCCATTGGCTGCATCATGCGGGATGTGCTTATCCCAGCAGGTTAACCTAAGAGATAATCTTAGAATTAATCTGAAGAAATGCATTAAATTATCCTCTGTTGAGGATTCAATACAGTTATATGAGGCGATTTTATATTCGAATATGAGCGGTTTAGGCAAAAGAGGGGAGCTGGATGTTAAATCCCGGGATTCGATATCCGAGTTGAGGGATAAAAACATCAGCTTTCATCAGCTTATGCGCTATTCAGCGGAAACAGATTATATTGCCAGGGAGCTGGCCAGCAGCCTTGATATCGTGTTCAACACCGCCATCCCATTACTTCAGAGGATACACGCTCAGCTGGAGGATACTAATGCCGCAATAATCCAGATGTATCTTATTTTATTGTCCAGGTATCCGGATTCCTTGATTAGCAGAAAGAAGGGATTAGGGTATGCTGAGCAGGTTTCGGCTAAGGCTAAGGATGTGCTTGATTTAGGGGGGGTGTTAACGCCTGACGGGCGTGAGGCTATTGATGAGTTTGATGTTTATCTGAGAAGCGAGGGTAATAAACTGAATCCCGGAACAACAGCGGATCTTGTTGCTGCCTCAATCTATGTTTTGTTGCTTTACACAGAGGATAAACTCAAACCCGAGATTATTTAATGTATTGCTTTAATTATTCCCTATATCATGTTCATCGACGGCACCTGTTGCATGTATTTCTCGTAGGCTTCCCCGAATTTTTGGATGTTGCGTTGGTCTGCTGAGCGCATGCTTTGGATGCAGCATAAGACAGCTATGATGGTGCCCGCTATTACCTGAGGGTGTTGGCTGAAAAAAACATGTGAGATGAACATTATTAGACCCCCGAGATACATTGAATGCCTTATTATAGCGTATATTCCATCCGTGATTAGGTTTAAGGTTCCTTTTCTTTTTAGGGTGCTGAAAGATGATATCACTAATATGAGGCCTGATACTAGCAGCATAATGCCTAATATCACATATTCCTCGCTTTTCTAAAGGGCTAATTACAAAAGAAAAGGGCGGGATGGGTCCGCTGGTGATTTGAGCTCGATGTTAGCCTGTATACTCGACAGACAAGCCGACGACTAAGGACCCACATACGCTACCGCTAGTGGGTCTGAAACAATACTATTGTCCAAAGAAAATATTTTTCTTTGGGATAGCTTACACCTTTCTTTTTACAAAAAAAAAGGTAGGGTATGGGCCCGCTGAGATTTGAACTCAGGACCTCTCGATTATCAGTCGAGCGCTCTAACCATGCTGAGCCACGGGCCCGATAAAAAAAAGATGTCATTTATTGTGAAAAAACCATTAAATAAGGATGAACACAGAGGAGATAAGAAAAGATTATCCGCTGATTGCGGAGGGCATAATCTATTTAGACAACACAGCATCCACTCTAACACCCAAGCAGGTTATGCAGGCTGTAAACGAATATTATCTGGAGTATAGAGCCAACATCCACCGGGGAGTATACGAGCTAAGCCAGAAAGCCTCAGAGGAATATGATAAGGCAAGGATAAAAACAGCAGCACACATAAACGCCAGCCCCCGGGAGCTCATATTCAACCGAAACACCACCGAAGGCATAAACCAGATAGCTTTATCGCTTGAACTAAATAAGGGGGATAAGATACTAACCACATCCATCGAACACCACAGCAACCTCTTACCCTGGTTGAATCAAACAAAAAAAGGCGTGCAGATAGAATATATTCATCCCACAAGTGAAGGCTTATTTGATCCCAGCCAGTTCGAGGAAAAAATCAGCGAAAACACTAAATTAGTGGCTGTAACCCATATATCAAATGTGTTAGGTGTTATTAACCCGGTTGAAGAAATCGCAAGAATATGCCGGGAAAAAAACACTATGCTACTTATTGATGGAGCGCAGGCGGTCCCTCACATCCAGGTGGATGTTGAAAAAATAGGATGTGATTTCTATGCTTTCTCAGGACACAAGATGCTTGCTCCAACAGGTATAGGAGCGCTTTATATCAGAAAAGAGCTGATGGATGAGCTAACCCCCATATACGGGGGAGGGGGCATCATATCGGATGTAAGCCTAAACGACTACACGCTCACAGACCACCCTATAAGCTGGGAGGCCGGAACACCCAACATCTCAGGAGCAATCGGGTTAGGGAAAGCAGTTGATTACCTCAAAAAAATAGGATACGATAAAATCCAATACCACGAGAAAAAACTCACCAAACAACTGCTTGAAGGCCTAATTGATATGAAAAACATAAGAATACATGGGCCAATAGATGATAAAAACAAGGCATGTATTGTTTCATATACTATGGAAAACATGAAATCAGATGATATGGCGGGGATACTAGACGCCAGAGAGCGGATATGCGTTCGCTCAGGTACACACTGTGCGATGCCGTTATTCAAAAACATCCTGAAAACAAAAGACTCAATCAGGGCATCAGCTTACATATACAATACCAGGGAAGAAATAGAGAAAATGCTTAGGGTATTAGACGATTACCGTGTTTAGCCTTTACAGTTTGGGTTGATGCAGAAACTAAACGGTTTCTTTGCGCTGGTTAAAGTTAAAACCGCATAACCGCATTTATTGCATTCACCTGATTTCCTCACCCCCCCCTTAGGGATGGATATCTTAAACGAACACTGGGGATAATTGCTGCATCCCACGAAAAACCCCCCATACTTGGATTTCCTCAAAACCAGGCTCCCATCACATTTAAGACAAGGACCTAAGCTATCAACGCACCCGCTTGACCTGAAAGACTTCGCTAAATCAAAACCGATTTCTGACTCCTTCTTCTTGAACTCATCTGTTATCTCAACAATAACCTCCCGACCTTCAGCTATCACAGACTCTGAGTCCAGTTTCCCTGACTCAATCTGCTCCATCTCTGACTCGAATTTTCTGGTGAGCTTCTCACTTAAAACATTAGGACAATACCTCTCTAATGTGTCCACAACAGATAAACCAAGAGGTGTTACCTCAATTGATTTACCCTCCAGGTACCCGCGCTTGAAGAGTATATCTATTATCTGGGATCTCGTGGCTTTGGTGCCCAGGTTTTTTTTCTCCATCTCCCTGATGATAGACGAAGGCGTGTATCTTTTAGGCGGCTGCGTTTCCTTCTCATGCAACAAGACATCGCCAACATCCAAGACCTCGCCTTCGACCAGCTTAGGCAGCTCTTCCTCTTTAAATCTCGTATATTTCCCGTAGAGAATCTGCCAGCCAGGTTCAACAGTTGATTTACCCTTAGCAAGAAAACACTCTCCATTGTTGTCGAATACAACACTCAGGTTTTCTCTAATCGAGTAATCCCCAAAGGTTGCGTAAAAACGCCTACAGATTAAATCAAATATCTTCTTCTTCGATTCCCCGATGTTGGCTGGCAACTCCCCTGTAGGGTGGATGGCAGGATGCGCTGGGTCTTTTTTTCTTCCGTTTTTGGGTTTAAGCTTCTTTTTAGATAACAGATACTTGGTTAATTCAGCGTGTTCTTTAAGCTTAGATAATTTCTCTATGATATCTCGGTAGTTGATGTCGGTGGGAAGCTGCTGAGATGAAGTCCTCGGATAGCTTATGTAGGCGCTAGTATAAAGCTCCTGGGCTATCTGTAGCGTGTCTTTAGGGCTTATCTTAAAGACCCGATACGCCTCGGTCTGTAGTGTGGTTAAATCAAAGGGATAGGGGGGTTTTTTCTTGATTTTGCTTCTCTTGATTTTTTTGACAACCGCCGTATTAAGGCATTTCTTTTGCGAAATAACTGCGTCATCCTTAACCTTAAACCTGCCTTTTTCATGATACGCTGATAGCTTGTTTTTGTTTTTCAGCATAATCATCTCAAGCTCCCAGTAGGTTTCAGGCACGAAGGCGCTGATTTTTCTGTCTTGCGCTGCTAGAAACTTCAAAGCAGGCCCCTGAACCCGGCCTATGCTAAGAGTAGTATATCCTCTTGCTCTGCGGATAGCAAGCGTTAAGGCACGGGACAGGTTTATGCCCCAGTACCAGTCCAATACATGCCGGGTTAAGCCGGCATCAACCATCCCCTTGTTTATTTTATCCAGCTTATTATATGCTTCGTTGATGGATTTAGAGGTGAGAGAAGAATACTTCATCCTATGCACCTTAGATGAGAGAGGATCGACTTTACACGCATGCTTTAATACATTAAAACCAATGACCTCCCCCTCCAAATCATAGTCGCATGCGTTGATGAACTCATCACATCCCTCAGCCAGATAAACAAGATTATCCAGATATTTTCTGGTGTAAGCCGAGCTTTTACTGGCTTTATAGCTTGGAACCCACTTGATGTCGAAGACAGGATACTTCCATAACCCCCTATCTTTCTCCATCAACGTGTAAATGTGCCCTACCGCCGGGGCGACGATAACATCATCCACAACATAATATGATATGCCTTTCCGGGTGTTTTTCACAGCATTACCTATTGATTTAGCAATACGCTCTGCGACATTAGGCTTTTCTGTTACAATAAGTGTGGTCATTTTATCAGGTATATCTTTTTTTGAGTGTAATCAAATAAATACATAACACAGGAACAATAAAAAAAAATGAAGACGGTTGTCGGGTTTATTGGAGAAATCGGTTCAGGTAAAACCAAGGCAGCTGAGTTTCTTGTAAAAGAATATAAAGCCAACTATCTACGTTACTCCCAGATATTCATGGATTTGCTAAACAGGCTGAATCTGCCCATAAACAGAGTTAATCTACAGAAGCTGGGTAGGGTATTAAGGGAGGAATTCGGCTCTGATGTTATAGTGAATGCTTTTATGAAAGACCTGGAAGGCTGTGACTCTGATGTTGTTGTAATCGATGGAATAAGATACCAAAACGAGGTGGATTTGTTGAGAAAATACCCTCATAACATCCTCATATACATCCATTCCGAGCCCCGGCAAAGATATGAGAGAATAAAAAAAAGAGGGGAGAAAGATGAATCCAACATAAGCTGGATGGAATTCATTAAAGCAGATGAAAGCGAAACAGAGAAATACATTAAGCAGTTAAGCGCTGAAGCAGATTATATTATAAACAACCAAGGCCCGGTTAAGCAGCTGGAGGATGCATTAGAGAAGATTATAGATAAAGAAAAAAATAGTTCATAGTTCATCAGCAGCTACCCTTGTCATCACAGCTCAGCCTGGGTCGGTGTCATCATCTGAACAATATCATAAAAAAAAAGAGATTATTCCGCTACAACACCCCGGATTGTAGACCACCCATCTGGCCTTGTATGTCTTTGCCTAAATCTGTTAGTTTCTCTCTGAGTTTAGTTTCCTGTTTTTCCAGGGTTTTCAACCGGGTTTCTTTTAGTTCCTTGCTGTCTTGGAGTTTCTTTTTGGTTTTTGTTGCATCTGATTCGATGAAAAGGGGTCCAGCCATCTCATATATTCTATTTTTCCCTGAGTCATTTAATGCCTCAAGAGCATTATCTATCTCAGACAGCTGCTGCCTCATCTGATGGCTTGATAAGGCTATATTCTGCAATTGATTCTGTAGCTCCTGAAATTGCATGAGCTTGTCCTGAAGCTGTTTTGGTATCGCGTCCATTTCATTTATTATTGGTTTACAGGTATAATAGTTGAGCACATATTTATCATACGAATGTATGTGTTTAAGGCCGCTCTCAGCGTGCTAAGATTAACGGCCTCGATTTCCAACAATAGCTCATCGCCTTGAGATGAAATCTTAACATCTGTTTTTTTTGAACCAGGATGTTTAAGGTCAACAGCTAAAGATTTTTGACAGACTAAAGCACACCCGGGAGGCATGTTAACCCATACAGTCAGCTTGTTTAAAGGGCTTTCACGGTCTTCGGCTGCATCTGAGTCATCCGCTTTTTTACCCATATGTTGGACCTCTTCTCCCGGCATTTAGTGCACTTCATCCTGTGTTTCGTCAGATGATCATAGTCGAATTCAGCCCCGCATTCAATACAGATATAGCTCATTTTAACTCCTCATTCCCCAGATTCTCTAAGGATTCCTCAACCGGTTCCACAGCAGAATCATCAATGGATTCCTCAACAGGCTCATCGATCTTATTAGCCTCTGTGGGTTTATTAATTGACTCGGATTTAATCTTGAATTTTGATTCCTTAGAGGTAGTATAGGCTCCTCCGGTAAACGACGCTCCACAGGATCTGCAGACATATATGCCAGCAGCCTTGCGTTTAACCCGGCCGTTGCATTGAGGGCATCTGTTTTTCTTTGTAGACTCCTCGATTTTCTTTATCTCATCCCTTATCTTGCGCCCTATCCTAGGACCATACCTCCCAAGAGAGCCAACCTTCTTAGAGTGACTATACATTTTAATTAACCAATAATATGGAACAAAAAAATAAATACTATAAGGCAGCGGCCTATAGTCCATCTTCTGTATTCCCTATCAGGGAACGAGGGCATCCGTCTAAGCCTCCAATAAAAGGAGTTGCATCCCAGCAGGGTCTGTTTCGTTTCACAAGCCAGCATACCATACTCCTCATCATAAAGGAATCACAGTCTCATGGTATAAGGCATCTCGTCTCTGCAAACAAACCAAACCCCTCTCGGGGAATCCCCTCACAGGGCTGCAATAAAACGGGATGGATGGAACTTCCACCCCCCAAAAAAAGAGGGGAAGCCCTCCAGCCGCTACCTAAATAAAATAATACACAAGTGGCTTATCGCTAGGGATGTGCGGGTGTGACGCGGTTAGTACAGGTAGGCTTAATACCTCGCCGAAGCTTAGCACTTACACCCCCTGCCTATCAAACTCCTCTTATAGGAGAGCCTTAACCTACCTCTTATTTGGGAATCGCTTCAGGCCTAGATGCTTTCAGCCTTTATCGAATACAGCGTAGCTACCCAGCATGCCCTGTCAGACAACTGGTACACCAGAGGCTGCGGCCCATTGTTCCTCTCGTACTAAATGAACCTTCCCCTCAGGTAGAGTGCACTCCCAGTAGATGCCGCCAAACTGTCTCGCGACGTTCTAAACCCAGCTCACGTATCCCTTTAATGGGCGAACAACCCCACCCTTGGCTGCTGCTGCA
>NJDH01000022.1 GCA_002254405.1 Candidatus Altarchaeales archaeon ex4484_96 | reverse complement strand
ACGGACTCATCTATCCTGAAAATGCTTTCTGAATCAGCCAGATACCGTACTGTAGAGTTCACCCCCTGCTCCCGGTTTGCACCCGAGTCGGGGATTAATTCCTCGCTTATCTCTTCTTTCCCCACAGTATATATGCAACCCACTTATATGTCTAATCCCTTAAGGATTGATGTCCCGGCCTGGGAGGGTGATTTTTCCGGTATATACTCGCTGGTTTTGGAGTTATGTCAGGGCTCTAGAAGCTATGGTTATCCTCTGCCGATGTATTTAGCCCACCTGGACGCTAGAGTGGATAAAAAGCAGGCTGAGTGGAGCACAAAGCAACTGCTTCATCATCTATCCAGGGAGGAGCCTTCTTTGATGGACTCTATTCTGTGTAAAACAAGAAGAGACCGACGTCCTACCAACTGAACTGTGCTTATTCTTTGCTTAAATCATTGAACCATCCGGTTGGCAGGTATCTTTCAAGCGTCAGGTCACGCTTTAGTTCCATATCCTCATATTGCTCGAAACCGTATTTAACATTAAAGCGGGTTTCGTATCTGAGCAGGGCCTCAAGGCAGTCGGAACATAGTGTCCCGCCGTATGGTCTGCTGGGCTTTTTTTCGCTGGCGCTGAGTTTTTTTATTTTCGCAGCTCTGTCGTTGGGTGTTCCGCTTAGGACCTTATTGCATCGCCCGCACCTGTGTTTGGAGGGTTTTTTCCTGCTGTAGTGTGTTTTGGTCTTCCCTTTGGGTGTTTTTTTCTTGGTTTTTTTTATGCTACTTGACCGAAATCTTCTCTCAACCATTTTTTTTCCTCCTAGGATAATTTGAATATCTTGTTTAATGTTAGTGACACAAGCATCGCGGTGATAAGATACCACCAGAACCAGCTAAGTTCAAAGCCGAAAAGGGTGGCTACGGTTCCGATGCTCTCATATTCTCCTTTAAGCCATCCGAATATCAAAATAAAGGGTATGAAGGTATACATAAGTGGCTTCATCGTGTGCTTCATGTTTTCCAGGGTCAGCTGCATCATCTCTTCCTGGGCTTTCGCCGCCTTCTTGGTCTGGCCTTTTTTTGTCGCCTCCTTCACATCTTTTTGTTTCTCTTTAAGCTGTTTTTTCATCTCCTCCATATGCGCCCTATCCAACACAGCCATTCTCACAAGAAAACTAAGCAAAGCAAGCCCAATCGAAACCCCGGCTATAACCAGCCCGTCATCTGATACAATAATATTCAAAGCCGAAATCTCAAACATTTTTTTTTATTTAGGATAAAACCTCCTTCAACTCCGCAACTGCCTGCTCAAGCCTGCCCTGGGGGTTTAGAATGATTTTAACGGTGCATCCGCTAAATATTGAATACGACATTGCAATGCTCCTGTTGAGTTCCTGGTGTGTTCTTATTCCTCCTATATTATCCTTATCTCTTTTCCTTGTCTTGTCGCTGCTTCTGCGTAAATCAATCTCTTCAGGGTCTGCTTCCACAAGAACAAAGATTTTTGGGGAAAGCTCCCTTAGAACCCACTCAGGGAAACCCGGAAGAAAGCCCTTTGGGGTGCTAATAGTGCAGTGAGTATCCAATAGTATGTCTTTTTCCTCGGCTATCTGCCCGATTTTTACTCCAGCAAGCCTTTGTATCTTTTTCTGCTCATCGGATTTAAGTTTTCTCATATCATCCCTGTCTTTCACTAACCCGAGATTGCTTCCTATATCAAACATTATGTCCCCATATGTTACCAACTCGTATTTTATCCCCTCATCGGATAGCTCACCGAGAGCCTTGTTGGCAACCGTTGTCTTACCTGTCCCGGGTATGCCTGTTAATACAACCAACATTTTCTTATATCACCTTGTTTAGAAAATAAATTATTAACAAATAAAAGATATTATATTGGGATTAACCTCATATAAATGTCGACATAAAAACCCGCACACCTAAGTATCATATATACCATAAATATAATCAACTTATTTGATGAACAATGTATCAGAGCAAGAAAGCAAGGGATCCTAAGAGGTTGCTGAAACTGCTTCTTTATACCGGGAAAATCAAGGCCAGCTCGGTGGCTACAGCTCTCTCTGTTGACCGCAAGATGCTTGATTCATGGATTAGGGAGTATGAGGAGCGAGATTTTATAAAAACAAGCGGCAATAAAAATGACCCTGAGCTGAAGGTAACAAAGGAGTTCATCCAGCGGGTGAAATCCCTGCAGAGAAAGAAAAGAGAGGGTAGAACCGAAAATGTTGAAGCTAAAGCAGAGCTTAAAAGAAAATCCGATATTCTGAGAAGAGAACACCAGGAAAAACTGGCGATTGAGGAGAGGCTCAGGCAAAGCCTTCAGGAGCTTAAATCGCTTGAATCAAGGTTGAACAAGGAAAGAGAAGAGCACCATAAGCTTGAAGACGAGCTTAGAAAAGAGCGAGAAGAAAAATCAAAGGAGCTTAAAACCCTGAAAACCAGGCTTGAGGAAGAATATACTAAAAGAAAGGAACTACAGGACGTTATCAACAAAAGCAAAAAAAAGCTGTTTGAAGTAGAAGAAAAAATCGCTGCAGCCGCTGCCGGTAAGGAGAAACAGGAACTTCTTAAACTCAAGAAAAACTTAGAGCAGGAGTACAAGAAAAACACCAAACTGGAGAAAGAGCTGGAGTCTCGTGAGGAGGAGTTAAGGCAGACAGAGTCAAAGCTGCGCGAGGAAAAAGAGCATCTTATCTCTAAGGAAGCTAACGTATTGGGCAAGGAGGATGAGATGAGGAAAGAGCTCCAGAAGAAACATAATCAGGTTGTTTCCATGGAGAAGGAGTTCAAGGAGAAAGAAAAGCAGTTGAAGAATCGTGAGGATGAGTTAAGGGAGAAGGAAAGGAAGCTTATCGAGGAGAGAGAGGAGATGGGGCTTTTCTTCGGTGATGAGATGGAGCTCAAGAAGATGAAGGAGGGGCTTGAGAAAAGAGAGTTAGAGCTTAAGAGGGAGGAAAGAGAGGTACAGGAACTTAGTGACAAGCTTTTAGACAGGAAAGAAAAGATTCTGATGGAGGAGGAGAAGCTGCAGAAACGTTATCAGGACATTCAGGAGATGGAGAAAAGCTTAGCTGAGAGGGAGGGGGAGATTGAGCAAAGAAAAGAGGAGCTGCTTGATACCCAAAATGATTTCCAGAATCAGATTAAAGAGATTGAAAGAAAAGAGCAGGAGCTTCAGGATAGGAGGAGGATATTGCTTGAATCAGAGGGTGAATTAAAAAAGAGGGGTAATGAGCTTGTTAAAAAGGAGGTGGAGTTAAAGAAAAGAGAGGAGGCATTATCCAAGACTGCTGGTAATATCTCTGTCAGGGAGGAGGAATTGCTCGATAAAAGTGCCGATATCAGCCAGAGAGAGGATAACCTGAAAAAGGAGGAGTTAAGGCTGGCACAGATGGAGGAGAAAATAGTTAAAAACGATCTTAGCTTGGAGTCCAGAAGACATGAGCTGAAAGAGAGGGAGGAGGAGATTAATAGCAGGGAGGATGATCTTGTCTCGAGAGAGCGTGAGTTGAGGAAAATAGAGGGGGAGCTAAACAGGCGCAAGGATAGCATTAAAAGGATTGAAGATAAGTTTAAGGCTGATAAGCAGATGTTGCTTGAGAGCCAGAGGAAAATCCAGGATAAAAACAGGCTTGTTGCTGATAGAGTGAAGGAGATGGAGCGTTTGCTTGATAAGTGGCGTTCAGACGAGAAGGGGGTACTTGAGCTTGACTCTGAGTCCCGAATTGATGATTTAAAGGATGAGAGGGAGAAGATTGAGCGGATGATTTCGATGGCTCGCTCCAAGTATAATCTGAGGGAGATAGATAAGGAAACCTTCAGGAATATGGTGGGGGGTTATGAGAAAAGCCTCATTGAATTGGATGTGGAGTTGGAGAAGCTTATGCAGGATGTCCGGGGAGGTGCTAAGGCTAGATCATTTAAGGAATCTAGGGAGATGAAGACGATTTATAAGCTGGAGAAGGAGATAGAGACTATGTTGGAGGAACCTGAGCCTTCTTTTGAGCCCGGGCCTGAACCCGAGCCTGAGCTTGAACCTGAGCCTTCTCCAATGCCTGAACCTGAGCTTGCTCCTGAAGTCGAGCCCAGTAGTGTGGCTAAACAAAAGGTTGAACCAGAGACCGAATTCATCAAGCAAATCGAATCCGATTATGGTGTGGACGAGAAAGCAGATAAACTGATGGATTTGGTGGTGAAAAACAAGGTATTAACCGGTAAAAAAGCAGCGAAACACCTTAAAATATCAGAGAAGGAGGTTGAGAAAATAGGCTCTCAACTCCAGAAAAAAGGAATGGTCAAACTTCACTCGAAATTCTTCGGCGGATTCGATATAGTATTAAGCCCTGATGCATTAAAGAAATTAAAGAAGCTGGAGGAAAAAAAGAAGGTTGCTTTGGTGAAAGAAGAGCTTCAACGTCTCAGGCAGGAAGGTGGATTAAATCAATAAAAAAACACGATGTCTGAAGCTGTTCTGGTTCTTAAATCAGGAAGATGTGAATGGGGTAAATGTTTATTCTGTGGTTATGGAAGGATACAGGGGGATAATCCCTCATCCGGTGTTTTCCAAAAAAAAATCGATGATTTCATACAGAATCTTGACATAAACGTTAAACAAATAAAGGTTTTTGGTTCAGGCAGCTTCTTTGATGAAAAGCAGGTGTCAGCAACAAACAGGAATTAATTGGTTTAGAGGTTGCATCAGATGAGATGCTGGATAAAATAAACAAGGGATTTCATTTAATCGATTTCAAGAAAGCAGCCTCCCTGATACATGAGGAGGGAGCCCTCCTCAGATCCTATCTGCTGGTTAATCTGCCTTATGTTATTGATTTAGAGAAAAATCTCTCTGATTCCATAGACTACGCTTTAAGATACTCTGATTCCATAGTCCTAATCAATCTTTTGCCTCACGGGCACACACCTTTGTTTCGGATGTGGCTTTCAGGGGAATGGAGTTTTCTATCAAAAAAAGAGTTTCACAACATAACAGATAAATACGCATCTCATCCAAAGATTGAGCTGGATGAGCAGACCTTCCGTTTCACTCCATTATTCCCTGATGAGCTTAAAACCAATCTTAAGGGTGTGGGAGAAAATTATCTAACTCACCCTCATTTTGAGGTCTGGCAGGATTATCTGCTTAGATGGTATACTCCTCCAATAAACAAAAAAATTCTTCTTTTTTTGCCCTGCTCCTATAAAAAACCTTACTCGATTTCAGCCACACACAAGGGCATTATTGGGTTAACAAAAAAATATCCCTGGATTCATGAGGTTATGTTATCGAATGCTGGTGTGGTGCCTAGAGAATATGAGAATCATTATCCATTCAACAGCTATGACTGGGATGAAAGAGGGGAGACGCCTGAGATAAAAAACAGGTATATCGAGGTAACCTCTGAGAGAATCAGAAATTACCTGCAGGCTCATATAAACCATTACAGGAGGATATTGTGTTTTCTCAGAGATGACTCAGAAAGCCTCAAGGCTTTGGATAAGGCATGCGGTGATACTGGCTATGATTACCATAATCTTTTAACGCCGGGTTTATCACCTCAGTCTCAGGAGGCTTTAAATGAACTAAAAAGAGGTCTATCTGATGAAACTAGCCAGATTTGAGTATAAGGGGGTCGTGTATACTGGGGGAATAATTGATGAACGTGTTGTTGTATTAGATGGTGATATTTTTAATCCAGGCGATGAAACAGGGCAGTCTTATGGAGTGGAGGAGGTGAGATTTTTATCTCCCATCAAGCCGCCTAAGATTATCTGCATCGGATTCAATTACAGAAAACACAGCGACGAGATGAGGGCTATAGCAACCAAAAACCCTACATTAACCCTGAAAGCACCCTCATCCATTATCGGGGATTATGACGATATTTTGTTGCCCGGGGAATCAAAGCAGGTTGAGCATGAGGCCGAGCTTGGGATTGTTATCGGAAATGGTGGGTATAGGATAACCAATCCCAGAGAGCATATACTGGGTTACACTATCATAAATGATGTTACTGCAAGAGACTTGGAGAGGGAGATGGGCCAGTGGAGTGCTGCTAAAAGCTTCCCCACCTTTGGTCCTACCGGGACATGTATTGAAACAAAACTGGATCCCATGGACCTGAAAATAAGATGCTGGGTCAACGATAGAATCAGGCAAAGCGACAGCACGAAACATATGATATATAATCCGCTTGAGTGTGTTGTTTTTGCCTCAAGGTTTATGCGTCTTTCTCGCGGTGACTTGATTGCCTCTGGCACAATCCCGGGGGTTGGTCTATTAGCCGAGGGTGATTCAGTTAAAATCGAGGTCGAAGGTATTGGTACTTTAAGAAATAATGTATCCTCAGGGAACTAAGATTTATTAGCTGTTATCTAATTTCATCATGCTATGATTATCATCCCCGCAGTTGATATTAAGGGTGGGGAGTGTGTGCAGCTTGTGGGCGGTAAACCTGATACCGTTAAGGTCTACGGCAACCCGATGGATATTGCTTTGAAATGGCAGTCTGAAGGGGCTAAACTCCTGCACGTAATAGATTTGGACGCTGCTCTTGGGGTTGGAGATAACTCCGATGTTGTTGCTTCAATCTGTGATGAGATTGATATACCTGTTGAGTTCGGTGGGGGTGTGAGGGATATTGATTCCGTGAAACGGTTGCTAGGTTGTGGCATTGATAGGTTGATTCTTGGTACTTTAGCGGTGCAGGATTATAAGAATGGGTTTAGCAGATTAAATAAATTAAGCAAGGCTTTTGGAAAAAAAAGGTTGGTTGTTGCTGTTGACTCCAGTGGCGGTGAGGTTTTGGTTCACGGATGGCAGGAGTCATCGGGCATTAAAACAACGGATTTCATGCGAATGGTTGGGGATTTTGTCTGGGGTTTCCTCTACACTGATGTTGACGTAGAAGGGCGCATGGAAGGCATTGATTATGATAAAACAAGAGCTGTTATTGAATCAACTAATTTGCCGGTTATTGTTTCTGGTGGCGTATCCTCTAAAGACGATTTAATTTTGCTTGAGGATGCGGGCGCCTGGGGTGTTGTGATAGGCAAGGCGCTTTACGAGGGAAAGCTGAGTTTTTTAAAAGACGATTAATGAGACCACGAACCCTGAGATTAAGCCCGCGGCTATGGGCGGCAGCGCAGGCAGAGTTAAACCTTTTTTATTCATAATGTATGCTAATATGGCTATTAATCCCACCAACCCGCCCGCAGCCGCTAAAATAGAGTGTTGGATGGGGTAATCTCTCAGCATCGCGACGGTGAAAACCACAGGCAATGCCATATCGCCAGTGCCTAAGGCAAGAAATCTATCCCCTGCGGGTATGGCAAACATAAGAGGCAGGTTTTTTTCTGATTTATTTGCCATGTTGGCTAGTTTAACCATGTGTTTGGTTCCGAATACTGCGATGATATCATAGGCTGAGAGCACTATCAGAAAAATAAGTGCTGGTATGATTGAAAGAGATGCTCCCAGCAGGGAGCCTATCCCGGGTATCACAAAAACGAGTGTTGTGTTCATAACCCAAATATTGTCTTTTTTTGAAATAGATAATATGGTGAGCAATATTGCTGCTGCTACCCCAATATGCTGGTTGAACATGCTGCTGAATGTGTAAAACACCCCTATCATAAACCCTGCTGTTATCATAATGTTCATCAGGGTCTGGAGGCTGTATTTAATCAGCAGAAGCAGCAGGGATGTTGCCACAAGTATCATTATGAACAGATAAATGGCTGAGTAGGGATTATCAGGGTCTTCTGTTACCGGAGTTATATCGCCTTGGTCTATTTTTTCTATAACCCCTTTTTTTATCCCGTATCCGCCTGCACTAATCCATAAGGCGGTTCCCTGTATGATGACATAAATTAATGCGGCTACGAGTATTGAGTGTGTTTTGTTCATTTTATCTTGTTGAATGTATTTATGTTACGTAATATATTAATACTTGCCTCCCCTATCCTTATTTATGAGACAAGGTCAGGCTTCTTTAGAGTATATGATTATCTCAGGTTTAATTGTTGTGTTTGTTGTATTAGGGGGTTTTGTTTTATGGGAGAGCGGTATTTTGGGTTTCAGGGGGGGGAACAAGGGTAAAGCTGGCTTCTCACAGATTGATTTAGATGACTGGGCTCTTTATATCGGCGAAACAAACAGGTTAACTGTTAAATTAATAAACAAGGCAGGTGATGATGTTTATGTTGAGGGGGCTAGCTTTGAGTTAAACAATTTATTATGTGTCGATAGCTCACGCTCTTTTTTACCTGCCGGCAAAATGGAGATTCGGGTTTTAAACTGCGATAATAGCGTATCGGATTTATATGGTTTAGGGGATTCCTACTCGGGTTCGCTTAAGATAAAATACAATAACTCGCGCACCGCTGTTGGGAGCCTAAGCGAGGGCACAATATGGGGTGTTGTGGAGGCTGGTTCAGTAGACCCGTATTCTGCTTTGTTTGTTGAGGTAGACGCTCATCCGACCGAAGGTAATGCGCCTCTGCTTGTTGACTTAAACTGCAGTGCTTGGGGTGGTTCAGGCTCTTATGTCTCTTATGTGTGGAGCTACGGTGATGGGTTAAGCGGGTCAGGAACGAAAGTAACACATAATTATACGGATGAGGGTTATTATACTGCTTGGTGTACTGTAACCGATTCGGATGGTCAGACTGCTTCGGATTCCATCAGTATTTGGGTGGGTTCAGAGCCGGCTTTCGCATGCGAGCTTAGACCCGGTTCCTGTGAGGCGGATGAGACCTGTATTTTCCGGACCGCTAAAACCCAAAACTCCCATGCCGGAACATGTGATGGGAGCTCCTTTGATTATCTTGTATGCTGTAAGATGGTAAGAGGCTCCCTGTATGTTTATGTGCAAGACGGTTGTGGTGTTGGCGATGAGGGTATTATTTCTTTAGCTAAAACCGATAACTCTCATGTAAACGAATACGATGGTGCGGGGGGATATCCTAATGATGTTTGTGTGTCGGCGACATCAGGTAGATTATCCTGTCGGTATGGAATCTGTAAACCAGACGAGGAATGTATTGTATCCTTATTCCAGGATACGAATTCTCATGTTGGAGACTGTGATTACAACACCTATCATCAGGTGTGCTGTGAGATAATATGATAGTCCATCTATACGATGTTACCTTAAAATAAATATATTGTTTGATAGGATGCGGATTGAGGTTAATATCACTCGGTTTCATGCTATTGCTATTATCTTAGTTTTGTTTTTGGGTTTTTCTTCTGTTTTTGTTTTATCTGGTTCTTCGCCTATCCAGGGGCACACTGCTGAGGAAATATTTCCAGGTGTTTTTGTGGGAGGTGATTATTATTCGTTTCCATCCGATTCAGGCATACAGTTGAAGGGTATACTCTCATGTGATCAATTGGGGACTGATGGTTCAGGTAAGGTAATCTGTGTTGGTAGTGGTTGTTCGTGTTCTTCCTGGGTTGATGATGTGTGTGGTGGTGGTCTATGTGATCCTGATGAGATGTATAAGGTTAGGTCTTGCACTCCCGCTGGTTGTGATTCAACGCACAAGTGTTCTTCTGATCCTGATTGTGAGTAATGATGCGATCTCAGAAACTGTTTCAATAGTTTCAATAGAGTGTGACTGTCGATGATCCTATGAAACACGTTAGATCATATGACCGATATTACTGTAATCCTATTTTCTGCCTTCGACGAACATGTATCTGCTGTGTCGTGGCTCATAGATTACGCCTTTGTTTTTTAGCTCAGATAGAATTTTTTCGGCATCGTATTTGTCTAAACCTCTTTCCGTGGCCGCTTCCATGATTTCGTCGTGTGATGCCATATTCTCGTGATTTTCTGCTGCCAGGGATTTAACTATGTCCTCCATCAATCTGATTTTGTCTCTGGCTGTTTTGGAGTGTTCTGCTGCAACCCTGTCTATGTCGAACATTCCGGTTGCTGCGTCGTATGCTATTTCCTGCAGAACGAAACTGGTTAATCTGATGGCTCTCTCCGCATCGCTTACCGTAACCTTATCGCTTAATCTGATTTTTGCGGATGATTCGGACAGCCTGACCAAAGCCTCAAGCTGCCTTGGAGTTGCCTGTACTGTGTCGCTGCTTCCGCTTCTTAATCCCACATAAAAATCCCTTATCTTCTCCACAGCATCCTTTGTTATTATCGGGTTGATGTTTTTTCGGGCATAGGATACATATTTCCTAAGCAAATCGATGTCTATATCTGGTTTCACGTCTTCCTGTTCCTCATCGGTCTGATGCATTTTAAGCATGTGATCTGCTACCTCGGTGTCTCTTTCCTTGTCCAGTATGTCTCTTATCGGGAAAATCAGGTCGAATCTGCTTATGAGAGTCGGGGGTATGTCAAACTGTTCCGCCAGGGGTTTGTATGCGTCGAATCTGCTGAATTTCGGGTTAGCGGCTGCGAGAATGGCCGTGTTAGCCAGAAATTTTGTTACAATACCCGCCTTAGCCACCGAGATGGTCTGCTGCTCCATGGCCTCGTGCATCGAGCTTCTATCTTCCTTGTTCATTTTATCGAATTCGTCGATGCATGCGATTCCACCGCCCGCAAGAACCAGAGCTCCTGCCTTAAGTGTCCAGCCTCCTTCAGCGAACTCGTCTTTTTCTGCTGTAGCGGTTAAACCCGCTCCCGTAGTCCCTTTACCTGTTACGTAGATGCTTTTGGGTGCTATCTGGTTTACGTACTGGAGCATCCTCGACTTAGCTACACCGGGGTCACCTATCAGCAGAAGATGTATGTCGGCCCTCAGTTTTGTCCCGTCCGGCAGCCTCTTATGTCTTCTTCCTCCGAACAACTGCAGGGCTATTGCTTCTTTAACCTCGTTGTATCCGTAGATTCCCGGTGCAATGGAATGTATTATTCTGTCATAGATTTTGGGGTCTTTAGCCAGCTTTCTTATCTCCTTTATTTCTTCATCTCCGATATCCACTTCCTCGAACTCTTTCTCCACCCGCTCTATGTTGTTGGCTTCGACGTACTTGAAGTAGATTGAGCTGTTTTGCTTTGGCGGCAGCAGCCTGACAGTGCCTGTTATAACAACCTTGTCTCCTGGTTTGCCTATGTCTGTTAAATCATCTTCTGCCCAGATTTCAATCCTTCTGGCCTGCTCTCCCCCCTTGAGCATCTCAAGCGGTTCCTGTATCTCCAGTTTCTGGATGTCGGTCCACTTGGATTCGTTGGGTATGAAACGGAAGTCTCTTTTCTTGCAGCCCTTGCAGTATAGGGGTGGTTTCAGAAATCTGGTTTCCTGCGGCTCGTCAATTATTGAATCGCATTTGTTGCACACGAAACGCCCTACTCTGACCTTAGGCAGGACATCGCTTTGCTTGTTTATCACTCCCTCGACAGAGATTAGTTTTCCCACGTAATCTGAGGTAATATCTCTTACAAGGATGGTGTATTTGTCTTGTCTGGGTAGGTTATATAACCGCACATACATACGGGGGTCGTCTTCATGAAAGTGAGGGTCGTCGATGAGTTGGGGGTTGATGGCTACCTTGTTTTTTAGTGTTGCAGTAAATTTTTTTATTATTTGGTCGGGATCCTGTACTATATCGTCTGCTAGTTCGGTGTTGAATCTTTCAAGCTCCTCGTAGTCTATGAAAAGACTTTTTTTTTCCGGGTACAGCTCACCTATCCTGTTGATTTCCTTTATCTTGTCTTTTTTTTCAAGGAAGGCTTCTATCATATCTGTTTGTGTTTCTTTTTTTGGCATTTTGTGGGTGGATTAGTTATTTCGAATCGATTCCTAAAAAGCAGGGATGTGAAAATTTTTCCTTTTTTTTTCGTCAATCAACGTTACATATTCCCCCTACTTTATATACCAAAAAAGCAAAATCTGAAATAATGGAAGTAGACACCCTCCTGGCAAAAAAAATCGCAGGCGAAATAACAGTATCCGATAACCCTGGGAAAAACCTAAGAAAATGGCGCGAAATCTTCGGGATAAAACAATACCGGCTTGCCGAGTTCATGGGTATATCCACGTCTGTTGTCTCGGACTATGAATCAGGCCGGAGAAAATCCCCCGGGATTGAATTCATTAAAAGATACATACAGGCGCTAATAGAACTTGATGAGGCTAAAGGGGGGCCGGTGGTGAAAAAGTTTTCAAAAGACATTAACATAGACGCTATTCTTGACATAAGAGAATTTTTAGAGGATGTTCCGGCAACAAAAATCAAGGAGGTTGTAAAGGGTGTTATTGTAGTAAACAAGAACATAGAAAACATGCACCTTGGGGGTTACACGGTCATAGACTCGATTAAGGCAATAACCGAGCTATCTGAATCCGATTTCATCAAACTATATGGTTTATCCACCAACAGGGCGTTAATATTCACGAAAGTGCATATGGGACGGTCCCCGATGATAGCAATCAAGGTGACAAAACCCAAGCCCACGATGGTGGTTATGCACGGCCTTAAACCGGATGAAGTCGACAAACTGGGTATCAAAATCGCGAAACTGGAAAATATCACACTCATGGTTTCAACCCTTGAAAGAGAGCAGGATTTGATAAAAAACCTGAGAAGCATTAATTCATAAAAAAAACGAGGAAAAAAATAAAGTGTCTGGGATAGTAGGATACGGCGTGTACCTGCCAATAAACCGGCTTAAGGCAGAGGAAATCGCCAAGGTTTGGGGCATGGACGGTAAACGGGTCAGCAATTCGCTTAAAATATACGAGAAAACTGTCCCATCAATAGATGAGGACACGGCAACAATATCAGTTGAAGCGGCGAGAAATGCGCTCGACCATGCTAAAATAGATGCTAAGGACATTGGAGCAATATACGTTGGCTCAGAATCCCACCCCTACGCGGTGAAGCCGACAGCGACCATCGTGGCTGCAGCTATTGATGCCGTAGAGGAGCTAACAGCAGCAGATTTTGAATTCGCATGCAAGGCGGGCACGGCAGCCATTCAATCTTGTGCAGGTCTTGTTGATTCGGGATATATAAAATATGGTATGGCTATCGGAGCGGACACCTCACAGGGCAAACCCGGTGATGCGTTAGAGTATACCGCCTCAGCCGGGGGAGCAGCCTACATAATAGGGAAAGAGGACACAATAGCCGACATCAAAGACATGTACTCTTATACAACTGATACCCCTGACTTCTGGAGGAGGGATGCGATGGATTTTCCCTCACATGGAGCCAGGTTCACAGGCAGGCCGGCCTACTTCAAGCACGTTATCTCAGCAGCTGAGGGGATAATGAAACGAAACAATATGAAGCCTGATGATTTTGATTATGTGGTATTCCACCAACCCAACGGCAAGTTCCCGGTTAAGGTGGCACACACTCTTGGCTTCGCAGACGAGCAACTGGATACGGGATTGTTAACCCCCTACATAGGGAACACCTATTCCGGGGCTACGCCTCTGGGTCTGGCCGCCATACTAGACGAGGCTGATGTGGGGCAGCGCATTCTAGCTGTATCCTACGGCTCAGGAGCAGGATCGGATGCATTCATATTTGAAGTAAATAAACAAATCAACCAGAGGAGAAACATGAACACGGTCAAAAAATATATGAAAAAGAAGAAATACATTGATTACTCTATTTATGTGAAAAACAAGGGCAAGCTTAAGGGGGTGGCACTTCAAAAATGAGCTCACGTGTTGCTGTCATAGGGGTTGGGATAACAGATTTCGGCGAGCTTTGGGATGAGAGTTTTCGTTCGCTTATAACCAAAGCAGGCACTGAGGCAATAAACGACTCAGGCCTTGAAGGCGAGATGATAGATGCCATGTATATAGGTTCCATGTCTCCTGGGTTGTTTTCCTCACAAGAGCATGTGAGTTCTCTGGTAGCAGATCACGCAGGGTTGAAGGGTATCCCGGCGACCAGGGTGGAGGCTGCCTGCTCTTCGGGTGCGCTGGCTTTGAGGGAAAGCTATCTGTCCATCAAATCAGGGGAGATGGATTATGTGGTAGCGGGGGGTGTGGAGAAGATGACGGACATACCATCTAACTCGGCTGCTGTGACCCTTATGGGCGCTGGAGACCAGGAGTGGGAGGCCTTCAAGGGTGCGACTTTCCCCGGGTTGTATGCGCTGATGGCTCAAAGGCACATGTATAAATACGGTACTACCTTAAAGCAGATATCCCAGGTTTCGGTGAAAAGCCATGATAATGCGGCATTAAACCCGAAGGCTCAGTTCAGGTTTAGGGTATCTCTTGAGCAGGTGATGAACTCAACACCCATAGCTGAACCTCTTCGGTTACTGCATTGTTCCCCCATAACAGATGGGGCTGCTGCGGTTGTTTTGGCTTCGGAGGAGAAGGCCAGGGAGCTAACAGATAATCCTGTGTGGATTTCCGCTTCTTCCTGCTCGACCGATACGATAGCCTTACATGATAGGGACTCTATCTCCCAGATGGATGCGGCTGTCAGGGCGGGTAATGAAGCATACCGGAAAGCGGGTGTTAAGCCATCGGATATTGATTTCGCTGAGGTGCATGATTGTTTCGCAATAGCCGAGATAATGGCTATTGAGGCTCTTGGTTTCTGCAAACTGGGTGGTGGAGGCCGGCTGACCGAGGACGATGAGACCTCTCTATCAGGGCGTATCCCAATAAACACCAGCGGAGGATTGAAAGGCAAGGGACACCCGGTTGGCGCAACAGGCATAGCCCAGGTCGTTGAGGCAGTAAGCCAGCTTAGAGGCGAAGCAGGTAAAAGACAGGTGGATGATGCGCGTTTGGGTTTAACCCATAACGTGGGGGGTTCCGGCGGAACCTGCGTAGTCCATATATTAAGCAATGAATGAGGTAATAAAATGAAGGGTATTGCAACACACTGGAGGCTTATTCCCCAAAGGTATAATCTGGTGGGCTCGATGTGCGTAAGCTGCGGTCGAAAGTTTTTCCCACCAAGGGACATATGTCCTGACTGCAGGAGAGCCGGCAATATAGAGGAATTCAGGTTCAGCGGCGACGGCGAGGTTTATTCTCACACGGTGATACACACCCCCCCCGAGGGTTTTGAGTTCCAGAAACCCTATATTCTGGGAATAATCAAGCTGGATGAAGGACCTCTTCTATTATCCCAGATAGTGGACTGCAGGCCTGATGAAGTTAAAATAGGCAGGAAGGTTAAAAAGGTTTTCCGCAAGGTTATAGCAGACGGCAGCGATGGAATCATAAGATACGGCTACAAGTTCAAGCTCGTCTAATATGCTGTGAAATCGCCTCCTACTAACAGTCCTATTATCCTAGTGATGTTTTAATGCGTTTTAGTTTTCGGCTTTGGCCGAAATAAAACAAGCCTGATTTATAGTATCGGGTTGAATAATTCATTAGGTTGCTGTAAATGAAAATCGACAACAGGATAATAGCGGGACTA
>NJDH01000003.1 GCA_002254405.1 Candidatus Altarchaeales archaeon ex4484_96 | reverse complement strand
ACAGTGATTACAACAACAGCAGGTATCTTCTTTGGGAGTGTGCTGGCAGTAATAGGGGGATTAATAGCTGAAAGATATTGATTTAAAGTAAGGGTATAGCCTCATTTAATCTTTTCCCTATATTCTTAGACTAGGTTGGTTTCCCAACCCCCACACCATCAACGATGATACCCAAAAAAAAAGACATCTGGAAACCATAGCACATGATGTGGCTAAAGCGCTTATTTTTTAGGGGATATAATCCTATTTGAACCCATAGAATAAACCTTAACAATAGGCCAGGATATCTCAATACCCTCCATATCAAAACGCTCTTTCAGAGCCTTGAAGAACTCATTGGTTAACAGATACTTATCCACGAATTTTTCAGCCCTCAAAATAACAGTGAAATTAATATTGTTTTCCCCAAAACTATGATACCTGATGAAAGGCTTAAAACCCCTAACAGCCCCTCAACAGACTCCTGTATCATCTCAGCCACCTCAACCGTGACCTCCTCAACACGGCGTAAATCAGAGCCATAATCCACGCCAACCTCAACCAACACAGCCATCTGCATATCAGGCAGATAATGATTGGTTATAACACTCTCAGCCAGCTTGGAGTTGGGTATTATGATAATATTGTTTGGGAGGGTTCTAATCCGGGTCGAACGCCAGCCAATATCCTCAACATAACCTGAGATGTGCCCTTCCACCTCAATATGGTCTCCCACGTTAATCGGCCTATCAGATATTATATGAAGGCCCGCGAAAAATCAGATAACGTCTGCTGCAAGGCTAAACCAACAGCCAGACCCCCCAACCCAAGTGTCGCAATCAATGGAGTAATCTCCACCTCAAAATAAGCTAAAACCATGAGAAAAGCAAGCAAATAAACGATTAAACTAACAATCTTATACAAAACCTCAGGTGTCTTAGAAAACCTTTTTCTGACCCTAAGCCAGCGGTTGATGAAAACCCTCAGTATCTTAGACAATAATAGAGCAACAAGCAAAACCCCACCCACATAAAACAAGGCATCAAGCTCATCAGATAAAAACATAAAGTAGGGGATTATCTTCAGGGACAGATACAATCCAGTGTAGATTAAAAGCCAGTAAAAAGGCTTAACTATTGAATCCAGCACCCCAGCATCCAGGTCAATATCCGGCTTAATCAGATATCTAAGCATATAACGCCTAAGCGAAAAACAAAAAAATATTAGCAAACAAAACACTAACCGAAAGTACGATGAAAGACTTAAGATACGGGTTCATAAGATAATCAGAAAAAAAGTCCATCAAGTAAACAATAACAAAACAGTTAATAAAAAAAAGATTATTTACTTCAACAGCCTTTTATTAGCCCGTATGCTGGGTCTAACTTTTTCGGCTCCCACGCCCTTGCGGGATAAACCCCTCTCTTTTCTGCCAGCCGGAGTCAAACCCCTATGAACTCTGCTTCTATGCTGTTTTTGAGTAACCCAGTTAACATCCTTATCTGATTTAATGCACGGAAGCGATGGGTCAACCAATACAACCTCAAACCACCGGTACTGGCCGTCCTCCCAAAGCCAGTAGGAACCCAAGACCTCCATATTAGAGTATCTCCTCTGAGCCCGCTCCTCTGCAATCCGCTGCTTGCTTTTTGAGGGGGTAATTTTCAGCTGACCAGCCCTTTTCGGTCGCCTGCCCTTTTTAGGCCTGCTTCTGCCGGTAACACCCTTTTTGATGCGCACTCTCGCAACAACAAAACCTCCCTTCGCTTTAAAGCCGTATTTCCTGGCCTTATCTATTCTTGTTGGCTTGCTTGCCCTAACCACCGAAGGACCCTTCCTCCACTTTTTCTTTCTCTCAACGAAAAGAGCCCTGACCTCAGGATGCTGTGGGCTGCGGTATTTACTTCCAATATCAGCATACAACTCGCTTAAATATTTTTGATAACCCATTTTTTCATAAAACAGGAACAGATTGATTTAATTAGTCTAAATATTTATTATTTTATCAATAAAAAGCACCCGTTTAGGTGAATAATGTGCCCATAAAGAAACTGATGAAGTGGTTTAAAGACATGTTCGGGAAAAAACAGGGTATAAGAATAGGACTCTATGGGCCGCCTAACGCCGGAAAAACAACCCTGGCAAACAAGATTTCTATGGACTGGACCGGCGAGCCTATGGGTACCGTATCAGAGATACCTCACGAAACGCGCGAGGTGCAGAAAAAAGAAAAAGTAGTGGTTCGAACAGGAAACAAAAGCATCACCATGAACATACTAGATATGCCGGGTATAGCCACAAAAATAGACTACGAGGATTTTGTGAGCATGGGTATGCAAAGAAAAGACGCACAGATGCGGGCTAAACAAGCTACCAAGGGCGTTATCGAAGCAATCAAGTGGCTGGAGCAAGTGGACACGGCTCTTGTGGTCATGGACTCCACGAAAGACCCCTACACGCAGGTCAACATCACAATCATAGGCAACCTCGAGGCAAGAGGCATCCCGATAATAATAGTCGCCAACAAGCTTGATATAGAGGAATCAAAGCCGGAATGGATTAAAGAGGCATTCCCCCAGCACCCGGTTGTGGAGCTTTCAGCATTGACGGGAAACCACGTTGAGCAATTATATGAGGCAATCGCCAAACACTCAAGATAAAATGGAGATAGAAATAGAGTTTATATCATCCAAGGTTCTGGAATCGAAAAGCAAAGGACGTAAGATAAACTACATACTGAACAGGATAAAAAAAGACAAGATACTGGTATTCGAGAGAAGCCTCAGCTCATTTGATGAATCCAAGCTCATAGAGGAAACCATGAAACAGATAGACGAGAAATTTTCCGGCATAGAGATTTCAACGCTGAAGGAAAGCAACATAGACGGGGTGAGAGAAAAACTAATCAGGATTCTGGGAGGAAACCCAGGAGGCTTGACTGTTATCGGGCCCTCAAAGCTTGTAAAGAAAATAAAGAAGGAGCCTGAGAGGATATCTCTTTTCGCAGAATTCAAAGACTCCCGAACCCGAAAAAAATAAAATGAGCATAATCCTAAAAAGGAGCATCCAATACACGATACATTACGCGAAAAAACCCGGCGTGTATTTTTTAGGCTTCGTTTATTTTATTCTCACAGCAGCATATATAAATTTGGTTCAGGCCATAATCAGCTATTATTTGACTTCCCCTTCGACTGTAATCAGAAATCCCTGCAATACATCAGCTCGCTGGGGGGAGTTCATACCATGATATTGTTTACTGTGCTTTTTGTTCAAGCCCTGATACTCTACTACATCTGGGTCTATTT
The DNA here is from genome assembly GCA_002254405.1 of Candidatus Altarchaeales archaeon ex4484_96. Lineage (GTDB taxonomy): Archaea > Altiarchaeota > Altiarchaeia > IMC4 > QMZM01 > EX4484-2. Next base: position 69,106 of record NJDH01000003.1, on the reverse strand, counting down.
TGCTATGACATTTTTCCATTCCATAATAAAAGGCGGTTTAGCCAGTGATATAACCAGCATCAGCTTATGGGAGAAAACCATAAAAGAAAACCACAAACATTATCCCGGAATGCTGCTTCTAACATCCACCCTGGCTTTGATATTATTGTTTTATGCCTTTATGATGCTCATCCCCTCAGGAATAATACTCTACCTGTTATCTGCACAAAACCAGCTAAACCAACAACCTATCCTGTACGCGATTGGTTTTATTAACATTCTGGCAATACTTGCTTTACTTGTTAAAATAATATTCGCTGTGGCGGTTAACGTTTATGAGAAAATGGAAAATATCGATTGCATAAAAAAAAGCTGGCATCTAACCGATGGAAGATATGTGGGGGTTTATTTCATCGTTCTTTTATATGCAACAGGGGTGTTTGCACTCAATTACCTAACCACCATCGCAGGAAAAAATCTATTTATTAATCTGCTAATAAACTATGCTTTAATAGTTCCCGTATCTCTTATGTTAACAGCAAGTATTTATTTAAACCTAAAAAAAAACCCAGATAACATAAAATGCCCCATAAATGCGCCAGATGCAATAAAATATACGAGGACAACGCAAGAGAGCTGATGGAGGGATGCAGCTGCGGTTCTAGGGTTTTCCTCTACATTAGAGGAGCGAAAGACAGCGAAAAACAGCAGGATGCGGTAGACAGGCTGATAGAAAAAAAGCTGTCAGATGAAGACCTCAACTGGATAGAGGAAAGATTTAGCGAAGACCTTAAAGACAATGATAAAACCATCAGCTTGGATGTTGAAAACCTCATACAGTTAGGTAAGGGAAAATATCGCCTTGATATCTCTTCCCTGATGAAAGGAGACCCCCTGATAATCAAATCCAGGAAAGGCATATACTACATAGACATCGCCTATGCGATGAGGAAAAAATAGTGATAAAACATATTAATATATCCCTCCGATAGATAATAAGATGGCAATACACCCCATAGAGTCAAGGTACGGGAGAAAAAAAGTCAAAGAAATCTTTGATGAAGAAAGCAAGCTTGCTAGGATGCTCAAGGTCGAAGCCGCCCTTGTTAAAGCACACGCTAAGGTGGGAAACATACCCCCAGAGGATGCGGCTTTAGTGGCCAGGAAAGCAAACACCAGGACCGTTAGCCTTGCGCGGGTTAAGCAGATAGAAAAAGAAATCAACCATGATGTGATGGCCATCTGCCAGGCTCTCGCCGAACAATGCGGCAGCCAAGGCGGCTATGTGCACATGGGTGCTACAAGCAACGACATACAGGATACTGCTCTTGCCCTGCAGCTGAGGGATTATGTTTTTTATCTTGAGGAAGACTTGATGGGGCTTAAAAAGGAGCTCCTGAAACAGGCCGGCAGGCATGTTGATACCATAACAATCGGCAGGACACACGGTCAGCATGCAACCCCCACAACATACGGTCTGAAGTTCGCCATCTACGCCACGGAAGTGCAAAGACACCTTGATAGGCTCGGGGAAACAAAAAAAAGAATACTCGTCGGGCAGCTAACCGGCGCGGTTGGAACCCAGGCTGCCCTGGGAGAAAAAGCCCAGTTAATCCAAAAACACATGATGAATGAGCTTGAACTTGAACCCGTTAGGGTATCCAATCAGGTAATACAAAGAGACCGTCACGCTGAATTCCTGCTGCTTCTGGCTTTAATATCGGAGACCCTAAACAAAATAGCCACCGAGATAAGAAACCTTCAGAGAACAGAAATAGGTGAGGTTCGAGAAGGCTTCGGGAAGAAACAGGTTGGTTCGTCAACCATGCCGCACAAGATGAACCCCATACTAGCGGAGAGAATAAGCGGTTTAAGCCGGGTCATAAAAGCGGATGCATTCGCCTCCCTGGATAACATAGCTTTATGGCATGAGCGGGATTTAACCAACTCCAGCTGCGAGAGAATAATAATACCTGAAGCCTGTATTCTCACGGATTATATACTGAGCTTATCCATCGACTTAATAAAAAACCTCGTATTCGACCATAAGGCGATAGAAAAAAACCTCAACCTATCACACGGCAGGATTATGGCCGAATCGGTTATGGTCGCGCTTGTTTCAAAGGGCGTAAGCAGGGATAACGCACATAAGCTGACAAGAGAATGCGCCCTGCAAAGCTATAAGAAGGATATGGATTTCAAAAAAACACTTTTGGAAAACAAGGAAATAAAAGAAAAACTGAGTGAAAAAGAATTAGATAAATCCCTTGACCCCAGCCAGTATATCGGAACGGCAGTGAAGCAGGTTAATCGGGTTTTGAAGGAATTGAAATGAAGATAAGAGCATGCCCAAGATGCGGGTCCAGAAAGCTTGCTTTGATGGAGCTACCAACCGAAAGAGAATCGCATCCAACATCTGAGCTAATAGACAACGTAATAGCCGTAAGATACCTGTGCGGCGACTGCTCTTTAATAGAGGAAGCCGTTGTGTTCGCTTCTGAGGAGGAGTGGCTGAGTTTTCAGGAAAACAGGAAACGCTACTTGAGGATATAGACTTTATCATCTAATCTTATTGCGTTCACTTCAACACCTGGCTTTAATCCATCAACCACATATCCTAGCTCTAAGGTTTTATTGTCCCCTAAAAAAAGCAGCTGAGTATCTCCAGGTGATACCGAGGTCACAATACATTTATTTATCTGGTTTTTTTTAGCAACCGGCTTATAGTCAGCTATGCTGTTTAACGGAAGAGAAATATTTTTTCCAGATGAAAGCACACGGAGCCTCACAGTAGAACCCAACTCCAAAACCTGCATGTTTTTGTTATCGTGTTTTATGAAGTCGCCTACGCCAAAAGCCGGCTCCTTAACCGAGATAGTCGACCGATAGACGTCCTTACCCTCCTTCTTACCCATAAGGGTATAAGAGTCTTTAACAAAAAACCCCATCCCACGATACTGCTTCATAAGCTGGTTAGCGTAATCCGATGAAATCAGGTAAACATCCACTCCACCCCTCACCTTCTCCATCTTAGATACCATATCAGGGTTGATGTCCTTGAATAAATGAGGTGGGTCTGCTATCCGAAGCTGGAGTGTGCACTCAAAGTATCCTCCAGCAATCTTGCCGCAGAAAGGGCAGTTACCCCCCCTAAAACCTATACTGCCTTCAATCTCCCGGCTGAAGGTTTCATCCAAGTATCTGCCTTTATAATTGAACCTTACCTTTAAGGTGTTTTTATCAGCAGCATAATCCATCAGTTCAAATTCAAGGGTATTAATCTGCTCCGGGACAACAAGATTATCCTCTAAAACCGAGTCCAGTATATCATCTAAATCCCTAAACCAATGGTTTTTGTATTTAACCCTCCCGCAGCTGCATTTAATCAAAAAAACATCCCCAAAAAAAATCGGGTTGCTCTTTAGATAGCATCTAAGGCATAATCCTTTTGATTTAGCTCCGCATCCTGGGCAAAACATTTTAGGTGATTTATCTAAATAATAGTATAGATTAGGTATTGAAATGAAGATTAAATGGCTTGGGAACGCTAGCTTTATCATAACCACAAAAAAGAAGATAATCTACGTAGACCCCTACATTATACCGGATAAACCCCCTAAAGCAGATATTATACTCGTCACACACGAGCACTACGACCACTGCGATAAAAAAAACATCAGGATTATAAGCAAACCAAATACCGCGATAATAGCGGGGGTTGAGGCATCGAAAAGAATAGAGGACTCTGCTGTTGTGCGAGCAGGCGACCTCATAAACCTCCATGAGATACACATTAAAGCGGTTGAAGCATACAACAACAAAAAACATTTCCACAAAAAGGGGGATGGAGTAGGTTACCTGATTAAATCAGGGGATAAAACTGTTTATCACGCTGGAAGCACCGATTTAATAGCTGAGATGAAGCATCTGGGGGAGGTCACGCTTGCTTTACTACCTGTTGGGGGTAAATACACCATGAACGCCGCCGAAGCCGCTGAATCAGTTAAAGTGATTAAGCCGGCCCATGCAATGCCGATGCACTGGGGAAGCATAATAGGCTCGAAGGCGGACGCTGATTATTTCAAGAAAAAAGTCGAAAAAGAAACCAAAACCAGGGTCATCACCCCAGGGGAGGATGAGTTAAGCATCTAACACCCTGTATTTCAAAACCAGTTCACTGCCTTCCTTCTCCATAGAAAAAAGCTCTAATTTTATTGCATTATCCGATGTGAAGCCCGCACCATCAACCAGGGTCGGAGCATCCTCACCCCCATAGATTATAGGAGCAACACAAACATAAACCTCGTCAACAACACCCGCAGCCAAGAAACGGTAGATGGTTCGGCCACCTCCCTCAACCATCAACCGCCTCACACCCAGTTTATAAAGTGTTTCCAATACATAATCCAGGTTTATTTCATCTTCGCTGCTAACGTAAACGGTTGCCTTGGTTTTCAGCTCATCAATCTTCAGGTTATCGGATTTACTGGTCGTGAACAAAATCTTCCCTGCTTGCCCGTGGTTTAGAAAATCAGAGTCGATGTTTAATTCGTTTATACAGCCTAAGGCCACCTTCAGGGGATTAGCCGGTAAACCCTTTTTAATTCTTTCCTCTCTCAAAGCGGATGATTTAACGGTGAGCTTGGGGTCGTCTGTGATTAAGGTGTTTTTCCCGACCAAAACAGCATCAGAGCTGGCTCTGAGGGCGTCTACTCTGCTCATGTCCCTGTCGGATGAAATCCTCACCTGCCTTCTTTCAATGGTTGAAATCTTCCCGTCAAGGGACATGGCAGCATTAATGTAAACAAAAGGTTTCTTCAAAAAAATCACCCCTTAGCCACACCAAGAGGTGTGAATCTCGCAATCTTTTTTGAAATACCAGTCAACTCCACGCTATCGATTATTTCATTCACGTCCTTGTATGCTTTCGAGGCTTCCTCTGCGAGCATTTTAGGGTGGGTGGCCTTCACAAAAACACCCCGTTTAGCAAGCTCTTTTTGGATTTTATCCCCCCTAAATGATGCTATAGCCTTGCGCCTGGACATTAATCTACCGGCACCATGGCATGTGCTCCCGAAGGTCTCATCCATTGCCTTATCCGTTCCCGCTAAAAGATAAGAGCATGTTCCCATATCCCCGGGTATAATAACCGGCTGGCCGAATTCCCGATATATTTCAGGTATCTCCTTTCTGCCGGATGCAAAGGCCCGTGTCGCCCCCTTACGGTGTATGCACAATTTTTGTTTTTTTCCACTAAGGCGGTGTTTTTCGTATTTAGCGATGTTATGGCAGACATCATAGGTTAAGGATAAATCGACATCCTGCCTGAAAACATCATTAAATGTCTGCCTGATCCAGTGGGTTATAACCTGTCGGTTGGCAAAAGCATAGTTCACGGCACAATACATGGCTGATAAATAATCAGATGCTTCCTTAGAAGAAAGCGGAGCGCATGCAAGCTCCCTATCAGGCAATCTGATGCCGTATTTAGCCGAAGCAGAAAGCATTAACTTGATGTAATCATCAGCTATCTGATGCCCGAATCCACGGGACCCGCAGTGAACCATAACAGTAACCTGACCCTCCCGCTCTATCCCATATTTTTTAGCCGCTACCGCATCAAATATTTTATCAACCCTTTGAACCTCCAAAAAATGATTGCCTGAGCCAAGCGTACCCAACTGGGATTTACCCCTTGATTTAGCCTTCTTGCCCACATTAGCTGGGTTGGCCCCATCAATTGAACCATACTCTTCAATGTGTTGTAAATCCCTATCCAAGCCATATCCCTTCTCAACAGCCCAGCGGGCTCCCGCAAGAGAAACATCATCCAGTTCCCCCAGAGAAAGCCTCAGAGTGCTGTCCCGGCCCACCCCACAGGGTATATTATCAAACAGCGCATCCACCAGCTTTTTTAGCCTAGGGCGCACATCCGCTTCCCCGAGACTGGATGATAAAAGACGCACGCCACAGTTTATATCATAGCCTACGCCGCCGGGGCTGACAACACCATCCTCCAGATTGAATGCTGCAACCCCCCCTATGGGGAAACCATAGCCATAGTGTCCGTCGGGCATCACCAGAGAGGCCTTTTCTATCCCAGGCAGCCTGGCAACATTAGAGGCCTGCTTAAAAACCCCCTCCTCCATCTCCCTAAAGACTTTCTCCTTGGCATACACCCTCACAGGGACATTCAGTCCATCGCTTCGGTGCTCCCAAACACCCTCTCTTATCTGCGTGAAATCCATTCCCTTTTAAAGTATTTGATTGATGATAATTAACCCAGATTCCGCCTTAACGCGCTCTCCAGAGCAGCGATTTTTTCGTTGCCTTTAACGTATCTTTTATTGCAATATAATGCTAGATGCTTAAGGTATTTATCGTCCACCAAAAGCCCCCCTTCTTCGGCTATGGGAGCATCCACTCTCTCGGTATCGCATATTTCCACCAGAAATCTTTCTTTTTTCAAACCCTGCAATCCAACCCGCTTGTATCCAGCCTCCCTAGCAACATATAAAACGGTCTGGGCTTTATCGACTGTCCTGGCGACAACATGCAGGATAGGTGACTCATACCTGAACCAGATTATCCCATCAGAGGGTATGAGCTTAAGACAATCGATTATTTCATCCGGTTTAACCCTACGATGCCATTTACCCAGCCACCTAGCTTGCTTTTTGGAGCCGGGGTCATAAAGCAGGGTTATGCGCCCCGCGCAACTGGAGGTGGTATAGTAATCATCAAGGGAATTAAGATAATCGAGCAAAGAAATAATGCCTTCATCCACTTCACCCAGATTCTTCGCCTGATAATACCGCTGCAGGGCATAAGCCTTCTGGTTAATAAAACGCTTATGCATTTCTATTATCCTTGTCCACCAGCTTAGTGGTTATCTCCATCAGGGGATGCTGGGCGTAATCCATCACCTCGATGTCGTTGAGGGTTATAAGGTCTTTTTCTTTCGCTGCTTTTTCCATCCTCAACTCCACCTCAGGCTCCATCTCCAATAGATGAGCCATCAACTCATCCATGCCCAGATTCAATGCCGCAACAGCCCGATGATGACCGTCGACCAGAACAAAATAGTTTTTTCTCTTCACGACAATAATAGGTTCAGCAAGCTTTTTCTCCAGCTCATATTTCCTGCCCTCAAGCTCATCCGCGTATATTTTCCTTTGCGTTGGATGTAGTTTGTTCACGGGAACCAGCCTCTTCCCTAACCTCACCCTGACACCATACTCGCTTTCAAGAAGGTTTTTCACCATATTGACCTTACCCGGAGTCACCCGCTCGATATGGGAACGCAGTATATCAAGCGTGGAGATAATACCAACCAGCATGCCATTGCCATTCACCACAGGGAGCTTTTTGTATCCGTTACGGAATATTACCCTGGCGGTGTCCTCTAAATCAAGCTCCGGCCTTGCGACAACCAGCTTCTTTTTTTTCTTCAGTATCGTCTCGATTTTCGCATCCTGCTTGTCGTAGTGTTTAAGCAGCTGCTTGGCTGTTAGAAAACCAATTAATTCACCGTCTTTAACCACCGGGAAATTCTCATGGGTCGAGGAGATAATTGTTTCAATAGCATCGCTAACCCTAACATCAGAGTCTATGTAGTCCACCTCAGGGGTCATGTAATCAGCTACCTTGGGTTTAACTGCCATGATAAATAATTATATGAAATACCCTATAAGTAAACAATGAAAAAAGATGTGAATCTGGTGCTCTTCGGGCTGGTGATTTTTTTGCTTTTCAGCATGCTCGGTCTGACCCTGTATTATCAGGAAACATACAAGTCACTGGACGTGAGCCATAAGAAGGCCATGGATAAAATCAAGGAAACAGAATACAGCCTAAACGAGACAAAAGACGAGATGATAAAGAAAAGCCTGGAACTTGATGCTCAAGAGAAAGAGCTGATTGAAATAATAAACGAGTTGAATATCTCCAAACAGAAGGTTTCCTCGCTTGGGGACTACTACCAGAACCTCAGGGGGGAGAAAGAGGTGCTGGAAACCAGTCTGGATGAGGCTGAAAGCGCAAGAGACAACTTCAAGCTTGGATTAGATGAGAAAATCAAGGAACTTGAGGTGTGCGAGAAAAACAAGGGATTAATCCAAAATGAATTAGCTGATGTGTCAGATAGGCTGTCAATAGCCAAAGGCAAAGCAGGGAACATGAGCTCTATAATCCACAGTCTGAGCATGAACCTGGACGAGATGGATAAAATAATAGACGACGACATAAGCCCTGAGCTAGAGGATATAAAAGATGACCTTGATAAGAACAAAAATGTAAGCAAAAGTGATGTGAACAGGGTTGACGGGGGCGTCAATGATTTATCAAACAAGCTGGATTCAAGCAACAACCTGCTTGACTTAATACGCTCAATAAACGCCAAGATAGAGGATATTTAATCCAGGTAATAAAAAAAGAATCAATATGAAAGCCAAGCTTATCGGTGAAATAAAGGAGATTAAGCAGGAGCAGCATAAACTAAGCCTATACGTTGATATAATAAATGCCGTGCTTGTGTTTTTGGTTTCGGCTTTAATCCTTAGGTTTATCATATCAAACATCTGGTTCGCCGCCGTACCCACAGTCGCATACCTGATATACGCTTATTATATCTCAGGCAGGATTAATGAAAACGCCCTAGTGCAAAAAATATCGCTGAAAAACCCGGATTTAAGCGAGAAAATCAAGACAGCCTACGACAACAGAAAACAGATGGGGAAAAACGTTGTTTTACGGTCGCTTAACCGTGAAGTCTCCAAGTTACTGGAAAAAACAGGTGTCTCATCTCTAATAGACAGCAACAGGCTGGCCTATAAGACTATGCTGGCTGTTTTTTTGTCTTTCATCCTGTTGAGCATAAACTTCATCGGATTCGATATGAATTTGATGAACTCACTGCTGGACAACGAGCAGATAAACAAATTACTTGATTCGATAAGAGACACAACTGGTTTTGATTTAAGGGAGGGGCTTTCCGGGACAGGGGAGAAAAAAGATTTCACAGCCGATGACAGATACGAGGATGATCTGGAAAGACAGGATATCGGCTCACAGCACGGGGGAGTCATCCCGGGATTTGATGAAGGAAACATACCGGATGCGGGGGGAGGAGCAGGCACAGCATCCGATGAAGACATATTCGGGGACCCAACCACAGCCTCGATAGAGGGAAGAAACGTTGATATGAAACTCAACCCGGAATACGGCGGAAACATTGAGCTGCGTGAAGTGAACGAGCAAGCAGAGGGTTGGGAGATACCCGAGCGGGATTTAAGCGGGGAAGCATCCGGGATGCCCCAGCAGGAACCGGTTAAATACAAGGAATTTATTAAAAGATACTTTGAGGCAATGCAGGAGGAAGTGCAGGGTAGATAATTAATAAGATCTAATTCGATTATATGAAATAACAATGAAAAAAGGAGGAAGCCTCTGGAAAGAAATAGAGGTAATAAGAGGAGAGGAAAAGGTTAAAGAACGAGACCTGGAGATAATCTTCCCCAAGATGAAAGACATCTACAACTCCATTATGTCGGAGATGGGGAAGGTGGTAGTGGGACAGGATAATGTTATAGAGGAGATACTGGTGTCTATTTTCTCCAAAAACCACGCTCTGCTGGAGGGATACCCTGGACTGGGTAAGACATTCACAGTTTCCACACTGTCCCAGATACTGGATCTAGACTTCAAAAGAGTGCAGTGCACACCAGACCTTATGCCCTCAGATATCACAGGAACCTACATCGTGGAGGAAGGCGATGGGAGAAAAACATTTAAATTCGAGAAAGGCCCGGTGTTCACGAACATCCTATTGGCTGATGAGATAAACCGTGCAACCCCAAAAACCCAGTCAGCTCTGCTTGAGGCTATGCAGGAGAGACAGGTTTCATCAGGGAATAAAACCCATAAACTGGATTCGCCTTTTTTTGTTCTCGCAACCCAGAACCCTATTGAAATGGAAGGCACTTATCCCCTGCCCGAGGCTCAGCTGGACCGATTCCTTCTGAAGATTGTTATAAGCTATCCTGAGAAACATGATGAAGGCAGGATAATAGACTTGTTCACGGGAGATAAAAAGGTGGATGTGAAGCAGCTCATACACAGGGACGAGTTTCTGAACATCCAAAACCTGACCCGCAAGGTGCCCATATCCCAGGAAAACAAGGATATTGTTTTGGATATAGTAACCAGAACACGCCCGGTAGATGATGGAGTCGCCCGCGAATACCTGGACTACGGAGCGTCTCCTAGGGCATCCATTGGATTGGTTTTAGCCTCCAAGGCCAGGGCGCTGGTGAGGGGTAGAAACTATGTCAGCAAAGAGGATATAGAAAAAATGGCTTACCCGGTGTTGCGGCACAGGATTATACTAAACTTCGAATCCGAGAGAAAAGGCGTATCCACCGATGATGTGATAGACAAAATACTCAAAGAGGTGGGTTAGTGGTTGTCGACCCCGAGTTCCTAAACCAGCTGGGTAACCTGGAACTGATAGCAAGAAAAAGAGTTTCTAACATAAACGTGGGCAGTAAGCGCTCCATTCAGACCGGTAAAGGCATCGAGATATCAGACCACAGGCAATACTATCCCGGAGACGACTTTAAAGCCATAGACTGGCGTTTATACGGGCGGACTGAAAGACTTTATATCCGCAGATTCGAGGAAGAAAAAGATCTCATAACCCACATACTTTTGGATTCCAGCTCCAGCATGGACTTCGCATTAGGCGGATTGAGGAAATTCAACTACGCAGCTAATCTGGCAGCCGGTTTCGCTTTTCTTTCAGTGAGAAAATATGAGAAATTCGGTTCAGCTTTATTTTCTAACGGCATAAACGAGATAATACAGCCCAAGAAAAGCAAGACACACTTTTTCAGGCTTATTGAGTTAATCGACAGGTCAAGCCAGGAGGGAGAAACCGACCTTAAAAGGTCTGTTGAGGAATACACGAAGATGATAAAACACCGCTCTTTTGTCATAGTATTATCTGATTTCATCGAACCCATTGAGTCGCTTGAGCACGCTGTCTTCCAGATAGCTAAATACTCCAAGGAGGCTATTTTGATTCAGGTGCTTGACCCGGGCGAGATTAATCTAAGCTACCGGGAGGACGTGAATTTTGAGGATATGGAAAGCAGCGAATATGAGCGAACCTATCTGAGCCCGGGATTTAAAAAAGACTACCTGAAAAAAATCAGAAACCACATATTCAGCCTCCAGGAAATATGCAAGGATGCTGGCGTTGATTTTTATTCTGTTACATCGGATAAGCCGCTTTTTGATTCGATTATACAGGTCATAGAGGGCAGGAAGATTAAAGCCCTTTGATTTATTAAAGATTTAATGTAATATCTTATACTGACAGCCTAAATATATGAGATTTCTTCAGAAAATGTATCGTAGTTATGATGAAATGCCAAAGATAGGGCTGCCCAATGCAGGGGAGATTAAAATAAGCGACAGCACACTAAGAGACGGCGCCCAGATGACCGGGGTTGTTCTGACAAGAAAACACAAGCTTAAAATATACGAATACCTGCACGACATCGGAATAGAAAAGCTGGAATGCTTCCTGTTCAACGAACGAGACAAGAAAGTAGCCAAAGACATGCTCAAGCTGGGATATGATAAACCTGAGGTAACCGGGTGGGCGAGAGCAAACCCAAAAGACATCGATTTGATTCTTGAGATGGACGGCATCAAGGAAACAGGCATACTCATGTCCATCTCGGATACGCATATCTACGATAAACTAGGGCTTAAAAGCAGGGATAAGGCAACCGAAAAATACCTCAACGCCCTCGAGTATGCGAAAGACCATGGACTGAAGGTCAGATGCCACATGGAGGACATAACACGCGCCGATTTCTCTTTTGTTTCGGAGTTCACAAAAAAGATAATCGAGATAGCTCCGGATACGATAATAAGGTTATGCGATACCCTGGGTTTAGGGCTGCCCTACGAAAACAGCCCGCTACCTTATAGCATACCAAAGATGATAGAGGTAATGAAGGAAGCGGGAGTTAGAGATATCGAAACCCACATGCATGATGATTTTGGTCTAGCGATAGCCAACTCACTTGCCGGATATATTCACGGAGCAAACTGGTCTAATGTCACCTTCCTTGGGATAGGTGAGCGAGCAGGCAACGCAGAGCTTGAGAAAATACTGCTTTTCCTCATATGGAGGGTTGAAGGCTTTGAGAGATACAACGCCGAAAAGCTTGTGGAATTCGCAAGATACATGGAAAAAGAGACACGTTTCTTTGTTCCCAGAAACAAGGCTGTTGTCGGCAGAAACATCTTCGCGCACGAATCAGGAATCCACACCGCAGGCGTCATAAAAAACCCTTTCACCTACGAGCCGTTTCCCCCCAAGCTTGTTGGCGGAGAAAGAAGGCTTGTGGTCGGAGACACATCAGGGGCTGAGGTAATCAGAAACAAGGTCGAAGAGATAGTCGAAGCCCTGATAGACGTCAAAGTCAAGGTCGACAAAAGAGACCCTAGAATAATAAAAATACACAACAAAATACACAAGCTATACGACAAAGAAGGCAGGCGCTCATCTATATCGGATGATGAGATGAAAAAATATGTGGAAAAATACTTTTTATTCGAGCCTGTAGCTGATGTTCTGGCGGCAAACGAAAACAACGGGGAAAGCTAGTGGTCTATCACATCAAAGTGCTCTGATTTAACCCCTCTTTTCGTGAACATATTAAAGTAAGCCTTAAGATAGCGCAAAAACACCCGCAGATAGCCTTCCTGCTTAAAGCGCCTCGCCGAGTTATAGGCAATTAAACTCTTATCTATGATTATTTTGCCCCTTTTTTCGCGACCCATTCTAAGAGAGAGCTCGGTATCCTCAAGCATGCTCATGGTCTCATCAAATCCCCCCACCTCAAGGAAAGCATCCCGCCTGTAGGCGCAGTTTGGTGTTCCAAGCTGGAAAAAACCAAAGATTGCGGTGAAACGATACCATAAATCGGAGTTAATCTTAAACATAATCTTATCCAGCAAACGCGGTTCAAGCGGCCTAAGAACACCCCCGACCCCCACGACATCAGGGTCTGTGAATTTAGCGGCCATCTCTGCCACCCAATTAGCTGCAACCACAGTATCAGCATCCGTGAAGGCCACTACCTCAGCATCAGATTCCTTAACACCAATGTTTCTTGCAGGCCCCGGGGCTGAGGTATGAACGCTTAAAACCCTATCCGTGTATTCTTTCGCAATCTCAATCGTCTTGTCGGTTGAGCCCGCGTCTACGACTATTACATCAAAATTTTTATACTTGTTTTCCTTAATTGATTTAAGGCATTTACCTATGTCTTTTTCCTCGTTGTATGCGGGAATGATAACTGATACCTTCATTTTGAAAGTATAAAGTTATTCTACTAGGCGATATAAATATATGTAAAATGAAGCGGCGGACTATGGTTTTTTTCTTGGTCGGGATTATACTGATAATCGCGCTTTTCCAGACACTTGACCTCACAAAAATCCAGGATAAGCTAGCTGAAATGCCCAGAGGAGAGCTAATCTTTTATCTAAGCGGGCTTTTAACCATCCAGGTTGCTATCATGGTACTTGCTGCCCTTAAATGGCGGGTGGTTTTAAGATACTCGAAGGTCAGCATGAAAAACATCATCCCATCAACATTCATAGGCTACCTGGTTAACAACATAACACCCGTGGGATTAGCAGGCGGAGAGCCAATAAGGGCTTATCTCCTCTATAAGACGGATGAAATCAGCATGCCTACGGCTGCCTCATCCGTTATCGTGGATCTTGCCCTGGAGATTCTTCCGATTTTTATCATGATACTATTATCGATTGGCATAGTCCTCTCAAGCGGTGTGCCTGCCGCAGTATCGTTTTTGCTGCTATTAATGGCTTTGATTTTGGGTGTCTTATTTGCCGCCGTCATCGGCATAACATACCATAAAACCTATTCAAGCACCCTGCTTAGGCTATTAACCAAAATAATATCAATAATGCCTTTTTTCAAAAGATACAGCGATAAAATAGAAGACAACTTCGATGAGATAACAAATAGATTCGATGAAGCCATGAAACTGCAGCTCCTTGATAAATGGATTATCAGCCAGGGGATATTCATCTCGATGCTTGTATGGATACTTCGTGTGCTAAGGCTTTACGTATCCTTTATGGCGCTTGGAATCAGCATCGCATTACCTACCATTGTCGTGGTGGAAACCATGGTCTCAACGGTTTCGTTTCTGCCTCTTCTGCCCGGGGCACTCGGTATATGGGAGTGGACCTCTGTGGAGTTATTTAGTATCATATCACCCTACACTGGTGTGATTATCAGCAGAGAATACGCGACGATGGGCACCCTGATGAACCGGGTCTTTATTTATCTGATACCCTCGATTATCGGGGTCATAGCTGCCTTTTATCTGGGAGTTAATGTCTCTAAATTAACCCAGGAGGATAAAAAAAGGGTTTGAATAGCTTAAATAACTTTTATTGGTATAATACATTAATATTATCTCCAAGATGAAACTACCCAAAATTATGAGCGCATACTGCCCAAGCTGTAAAAAACACACACAGCATGATGTGTCGCTTAACAAGAAAGGAAAGGAAACAGGTATGAAAGAGGGCAGGAGAAAATACGAGCAGGTCAAGAAGGGATACAAGGGCTCCCCCCGAACACCCAAAAAAGACGTATACAAGATAGGTAAAAGAACTGTTGCAGTACTTAAGTGCAAAAACTGCGGCAAAAAACACCAGAAAAACTACAGGTCCAGAAGCAGGAAGAGGACTGAGATACTATGAGCGAAAGCAGGTTTCTAAGGATTAAATGCACCGACTGCGGAAACGAGCAGGTTATATTTGAGAGAGCTTCTACCGTCATCAGGTGCCTTGTATGCGATAAGATACTTGCCGAACCAAAAGGCTGTATCGCCGACATCAAAGCAGAGAAACTGGATGTAGTAGATAAGTGAAATTGAAAGAATTCAGGTTTCTAAAACACAGCGCTGACCTCAAATACCGGGCTTACGGTAAAACGCTTGATGAATGCTTTATCAACTCAGCTAAAGCATTAACGCACAGCATAGCGGACCTTGATTCCATAGGGAAAAAAACATCCACTGTATTAGAATTCGAATGCTTTGATCTAGACATGCTCCTTCATGATTTTCTCTCGGAGCTAATTTATCTTTTCGAGACAAAAAAAATGCTTTACAGCGAATACCAGATAACACTCGATAAGAAAAAAAAATACTACCTTAAAGTGAAGGCTTTTGGGGAGAAAATCAACCCGGATAAACACACACTGAAATCAGGGATTAAGGCAGTCACATTACATGATTTTTTTGTCAAAAAAAAGGATGGTTTATGGATTAGCCAGATACTTTGCGATATCTAACGTGTGCTGGACATCTCAACCAGCTCCCTGCCCACCTTTAACAAAGAGTTAAGCTGTTTTTTTGTTTGAGCTTCTGCTGTTATTCTGATAAAGGATTCGGTTCCAGAGGGGCGGATAAGAAACCAGCCTTCATCACTTGATAACCTGACTCCGTCTATGGTGTTAAGCTCATAATCCAGTTTAGAGGCTTTATGCGAGACCAAATCCATTATCCTTTTTTTGTCTGATTCGGCGCACGGCAGCTTAAGCCTTGAGGTAGGATACTCTTTTATCAAGTCAAGTATCTCATAGAACCTGTTTTCTGAAACCATCTTGGCTGTTAACGCGGCCGTATAAACCCCGTCAGGGAATAAATGCACGCTTGGATAAATAAATGAGCCAGAGGGTTCCCCCCCAAAATCCGCTTTATATTTCTCAACCGCATTAGCCACGTGAACATCGCCCACTGGGGTACGGATAACCTGCCCGCAGACTTCTTCTATCCTCATGGAGGCATCTACTGTTGTAACAACCTTATCTTTACCGTAAGCCAACACCGAAAGAAAAGAATCCCAGTCAACCAGTTTACCATCTGCGTCTATTGCTGCGGTGCGGTCGGCGTCCCCGTCATGCGCTACCGCGACATCAACTCCTGCTTCCCTAACCATATCGCACACTTCAGCTAGGTTTTCTCGGGTGGGCTCAAGCCCGTGAGCGAAAACCCCATCTGTTCGCGTGTTTATGCCTGTGACCGAACATCCCATCTTCTCAAGAAGCCGTGGGGTGATAACGCAGCCGGCGCCGTTAGCGCAGTCAACCAGGATATCCACTTTCATATCAACCCCGCCTAAGGCTTTAAGTATCCTGCTTTCGTGTTTAGGCAAATAATCGACTTTAATTGTCTTCGTGTCTTTAATCTCAGCTTCGTTGGTTTTCCCTGAAAAAAACAGTCTCTCAATATGCTTCTCTTGTTCTGGTGTGAATGCTCTGCCCTCAGCCCAGAACTTAAATCCATTATATTCGGGTGGATTATGTGATGCTGTTATCATCACCGATGTGCCGTACTGCTCTGAGGCCATCGCCGTGGTCGGGGTGGGCACCATACCTAAATCAACGACTTTTTTACCGCAGTTTATAAGGCCTAAAATAAAGCTTTGTTTTATTTCAGGGGAGCTTTTCCTCGGGTCAGCTCCCACTGCAATAAACTCGTCTTTTGATGCTGCTGCCAGAGCTGCAGCCAGGGATAATATAAACGCTTTAGGCATGTCTTCAACCAGTCTTCTGACCCCTGAGGTGCCGAATATTTTCTCATCCATCTTTGAGTTCCGGGACAATAATCTTAGAGAATTTTATTATAAGAATCAGAATAATCGGCCCCAGAAACAAGCCCATGAAACCGAATACCGCCGGACCGAAGATGTAGGCCAGCATCAGGGACCCCTTGTGCATGTCTTTGCCGCTTACAAGAGGCCTAAGCAGCAGGTCAGGCGTGAAGTCAACGAAAACATTGACTACGATAAGATAACCTAATAATATAGGCCACTCGGAAGCCAGCAGATTATTAAGGTAAGCCTCTAATCCCATGTAAGCGAACAAGGGCACCCAGATGATTTTAATACCCACCGCCGGCACAAGCGTCCCCAAACCGCATAGTATGCCGAATAGTAGGGGGTAGGGTATCTGCATCTGCGGGCTGGCGAAAGCATTGAATAGATGAAACACCAGCACCCCGATAAGCGATGTTACCATGATGGTGATTATGTTACCGAAGAATATCTTCTGTAATGCTGCGTCCACGGCTTCGGTGTATGCGGTTAGCGTCTTGCCCCCGGATGGGGTGAATGTTTCAGTATAATATTTTTTGATTTGGGTGTGGTATCTCAGGAAATAGTATGATAGAATAAACGTTATTATTAGCTTGAATATTATGTCCGCGATATGGTATAGGAGGAGTATGAGGTTATCGTATACTGCTATGCTTCCTTCTTTTAGGTAGTATAGCAGGTCCACGGCTTGCATATTGAGATAGATTTCCTCAAGCCTGGTTAATCCGCTGCTGAGGTATTCATCCACAAGCAGGCTGTTGGCGGATAATAGCAGGTTCAGCTCGTATGATGCCACGCTCATCGCATATAACCCTGCGAGTATAACAGGGAGTACGAGAACGAAAAGCGATACTGCGATAACCAGGTTTGGGGATTTAATACGATTGTCTAGTCTTTTCTTAATCGGCTGGGTGATGTAGTATATGAAGAGGGCGTAAACGAATACATCAAAAAATCTTAGCATAACCGATAATGTAACAAAAAAAAGCACCAGACCGATGAGATAAATATAAAGCCGCCCGGGCTGCTTCAGGTAATCCATTATAGTATAATATAGACCAAGAATATGATAAAACAAATATTAACAAAGGGAGTTAACTGCTTTAATCAGAAACACACACACTATTTGTTATATCCCCCATGCAACTTCCCTCTATTTCACAGGGGTTCATGGTGCAGCTTGCCACCCCATAATAATCGCAGCTATATGGGGGATTATACTTCAGCTCGCACACTGTTGGTCTTTATCCACATAACAGGTATCGTGAACATCACATACATTTAATATGCAATCCTGGTAACCCAGATACATGTTATAATCACTGCATGTTTGTATATTAGAGCAATCTAGACATGTTGGGTTGGTGGTTTCCCCCCCAGGAACCCTAAAAGGTGCATACAAAATGTTGACTATATGAAATATTAGAGCAAACAGGACCAAGACAATAATCACATACTTAATTGATCTTTTCGCTTCGCTTCGCTCATAGGGTCCGAAAGAAACCAATAATGCTATTGCATGGAGTGCAAAGATTATTGCCGCAAGGATAATGGATACCGTGGAAATCAAACCAAGTATTTCACTTACAGCAAAATAGCTTTTGCATCTGCCTTCGCACACGGCCTCGCACTGTTTTTTAACCGGTTCGTCATCCAAATCCTTGCACCAGTCCCCGCAGCATGATTCACAGTCTTTCGAGCAATTCGCGTATCCGCCGCACATCTCACCCCATATCTCTATGCATATTTCACAGCACTCTACCTCCTGAACCTGTTCTGATTCCCAGCTGCTTCTAACCGCCGCCTGAGCGGTTAACCCGGTGAAAGTCAAGGCCACAGTATAGGTTCCCTCAGAGGAAAAACTGTGTGAGGGGGATGCTCCCGTTGCTGTGTTCCCGTCAGCATAATCCCAACTGAAACTTCCGGTTCCGATAGACTGGCTTGCGTCAAAGAAAGCTGTGTCCCCAACGCCTATGGTGATTGTTTTTTGATTAACCGAGGTTGAGGTTTCCGGTGAAAGTCAAGGCCACAGTATAGGTTCCCTCAGAGGAAAAACTGTGTGAGGGGGATGCTCCCGTTGCTGTGTTCCCGTCAGCATAATCCCAACTGAAACTGCCCACGCCAACGGAATCACTGGCATCAAAATAGACCATATCCCCCACTTTAACAATAACGTTTTTCTCTTCAATGCTGGTTGCTGTTTTCCCCACCTTCGCCACAGCATTAAATTCTGGTGTGACAGGGTTTACTTTAGTCAAACCGCAGTCACAGTTGCATCCATTTTCACACCCCACACTTACGTGGATGTGTGTTGAGTATGTTTTAATCCTGCCTCCGCCGCAGTAAGCCAAAGCCTGCCTTATCTCAGCATAGCATTCGCTGTTTTTAAAATCCACCGCATAGGATTGGCCAATGCAATCCCTCCCCCCATAGTGGCATGAATAAATGACATGAGCACAAGGTGGTCTGCTGTGTTCACTTGGAATGCACCGATCCATGCCCTGTGAATCAGAGACCGAGCTTATAACCTTCGCCTTCTCAGGTAGATAGCCCTCCATGCAGTTAAGCAGCTCAACAAGCTTAGGCGACATATCACTGCATTGAGCCGTTGGGTTGCTTATATCTGCGCTGCTGAGGATGTACCCGTGGCATGAAGCACCCGGCTGGGGTGATCCAGTACACTGAGCATGTGCTTGGAAGGGGGGGAACAGGGTAAACAAAACCAACAAAAAAATAAGCCTCTTCAGCCCACTCCAAGCTCTCTTAGTTTCTGATTCCATAAAGCGCTATCCCCTGGAACAACCAAAACATCCTTTTCCACATTGTTCACAAGATAATTTATTCTCAGATAATCCCTAAAAAGCTTACTCTCCAAAACCACAGACTTGATGGATTCAAGAGGAATATCCAAGACCACATCAATCTCCTTGCCGATTATTCTCTTGTTGGTGAGATAAAGGCCCATATACTTATGTGAGCGCCGACCCAGCAGACGGCCTCTTCTGGAGGGAAACAACACATAACCCTGGTCTATGCTCTCCAGTAATATCGACTCGCCTTCATCCATTTTCGGGGGAACCACCTCTTTCTCAAAGGACATGAAAACCAGATAACTCCCGAAAACCGCCAACAACATCGCCAATAAACCAACAATAAAAGGCATTCCAGTCAGAAGCTGATAGATGAAAGCCAAAACCGCTGCAATAATGAACCCAGCCGCAATACCCTTATACCCCAACGCCCTTAAATCGGATTTATCCAATCTCATCTTATTTCCCCATTGAATTAATTATTTGGTTTAAACAGGTAAAATAGTATTATCACCACAAAGGCCCCTTGGGGGGGCCAACCGAATCCGGTGGCGTGATTTCCTCCTTCTTGTATGATTCAAACTCGGCTTCCTCTGCCATATCGGCTGTGCCTGAAAGCCAGGGCACCTCCAGAGCCGAAAACGATACAATCATCATAGCCATCCACCAGGAAAACCAGCGCCTCAATAAACTGCATCGCAATCCACCAGCCGGTCTGAAAAAGCATCTCATGACCCAGACGCCGGGTTAGATGAAACGAGTTGAAAAAAATCGTGAAGGGGAAGAAAATCGCCCACATTATCACCATAAAATACCTTAAAACCAGTATAATCATCGCACCCAAATAAAAGATTATCTGGAATAAAGCGATAAACAATCCCGTGAAGAAGGCTATCAGCATGATAACAAGATACTCGTAGTTGAGGGCGTTGATGCATTCAGTGCATAAAAAGGTTTTGGTGATATTGATGTCAACCAAATCCATTGTATAGGCTGATATTATGTGAGTTAAATCCAATAGGAGTTGGAATATTGGTATGGTGAGGATGATGAAACCCACCGATATTATCATCCTAAGAAGCGTGGATTTAGCCCGCGCCCGACCAAGCGGGGATGATGACGTGGATAGTAGATAAAATATTGTTGCGCCGATGGCCAGCAGATAAAATGGCTCAAGCAGGTTGATGAAAAAATCCAGGGTGTTCACTACAACCGGTTCGGTCAGGTTAGGTTTAAGCAAAATGAAGTAGTCTATGTCATTGCACATTACCTCAAGCTTGTCGAGTATTCCTATTTTAACCCCAAGCCATCCGACAAGAAACCTGCCCCCGAAAGACTTAGCGAACTCTGACTTAACAGCCTCGGTGAGGGGTAAATGAATAAAACCTGTTACACTTTCCATCCACTTGATTAGACCACTATGATGTTTCCCTTCAGCGCTTAGAATAATAGCGAGTGCGCTGTCCACCATCTCGTTCACCGTATGATCAGAGGAATGAATACCTTCATTCCATGTTTCAACCGTGGTAGAGCATTCTGTCGGATTCAGCCCCTCCCTCTCCCCAATGACCGAAGCATAGATGTGGGTGCCCTCGTTCATCGTGAAATCAAAATAGTTGGTTGCGATATCAGAAAGCCTTTCATGGGGCATCGCCAGGGGTGTGTCAGAGTAAAACCTCACTCCCCTGCCTTCAACAAGCGGACTTTCTGTTTGCTCTGTTCCGCCCGGGGGGTCTAATCCCAGCTGCACGGCAATCAATACCTCCTTTTCCTCGGCTTCGGCTATATCGCAGGCTTCGATTATCGTCTCCCTTAATGCGTCGCAGGTGTCTTTTTGCATCAGGTTGCTGTATTCTTTCATAAACCTCACGCAATCGCTGTCTATCTCGCATGGCTCGATGTATTCATCGTATTCCGGGGTGCCCGGCAGAATGCGACAGCTGCTTTGTTCCACCCCCGCAGCCGACTCGCTTGAAGGAGATGATTCACCCAGGTTTAATGAGCTGGCGTTTAGGGTTAAGGCTAGAATAATAAGGAAAACAACAAACCAGATACTTTTAGGGTATTGATTCATTTTATTCAGTAATCCTCCGGTGGCTTAACAATCACCTCCTCCTCAACCACGGGTTTCCTCTCTATCGTGGTTTCACCAAACAACACAGCACCGCTGCTTAAGGGAGCGGCCTG
Organism: Candidatus Altarchaeales archaeon ex4484_96; assembly: GCA_002254405.1. GTDB lineage: Archaea > Altiarchaeota > Altiarchaeia > IMC4 > QMZM01 > EX4484-2. Next base: position 47,411 of record NJDH01000003.1, on the reverse strand, counting down.
CACAACCTCGAACATGAAAATCGACAAACCCATCCAGTTCATAACACCAAGTATCATGAACGGAACAGCCATCATAAAAAGAAGCGATGTGATATACAAGAACTCTATCGGCATACTAGGAGCAACAGACGGTAACGTAACCACTGCAACAGAGACAATAACCAACCCAACAGCCCAACCCATCTGCATGAAAATCCATATAATCAATTGCTCAAACATCATCTTCCCCACGTTTCTGGTTAAATCCCATGAATAAAAAAACAATGCTGCAGGCAAAAGCACAGCCAATAAACCAGCCATAATATATCTCATAAACATGATAAGATACAATGCCATCATTACCACGGTATCAATGAGGAATATCTCCACGCCACCGTATCTGTGTATCATTGTCAGATATTTGAACATATCCCATAAACCCTGCGAGGCTGCCTTAAACGAACCCAAGGCCAGCTCCACGTCAGCGAGATTCATAATCTGCTTTGAGAGGTTGCTGGAGATAAAATACAGTACTTCAACGAGGAGGGGTGATATGGAGATGAGAACCAACCCTATTATAAGCTTCCCAAACCATTTTTTTGCCTTAGCCCGGTTTACAGGAGACTGTGAGACAAAAATAATATAAAACCCCGTTAACATAATAGCCACAATATAAAACGGCTCTATGAGATTGATGAAGAAACCCATGAAATGCTTGATACTCCACATAGGGGGATTAGCTGTTATTAATGTGGGCATGTTAGGGTAAATGCTGAGATAAAAATCATGAACCAGACTACCAGACCAGATTATAAGACCTTTCCTGGAAAACTTAGCCGCTTCCGAGGTAAAGACATTAATGAATCCCTCACCCCAGGGTGCCTTGGAATAAGCGCCCTTCATTTTAGTGGCTAACACATCCAACGAGAGCGCCCCCGCTAAATAAACCAAAATCAAAGCCAATACCAGGGTTTTTGTTTTGTTTTTCATGGTAGGAAATCATGGAGGTGATGGGACCATATGAGAGGGAAAATAGCGAGCATTGCATATATTGTAGCCCCCAGTACGAAATACACGATGTTTATGGTTGCCGGCAGGGCCTCATAAAAGTGGCACAGGAGAAACTCTATCGGGGCAACCCCCACACCCGCGCCGATTACTCCACCAAGCAGCACACCCCAGAAACCAAAATATTTACCGACATCAATACCTGTTGGGGTTAAAGCAAGCATTCCGGTAACATCATACATGCCCCTAAGATTAGATAAGGATATCTTGGCGTTATAGACTACATGATCTTCTATGGTCAAGCCGATACCGACGAACACCACAATAATCAATGCAATAAAAATCTGCAAAAAGATCCACACAATAAGCTGTTCTAGTATCTTTTTGCCTATCCCCTTAAGCCAGGGGAGGGTGTAGAAAAACACTCCAAGAGGGAACAAGACCATGAACATGGTTATTAGTATATAACGCAAACCAAGAACTATATATGGGAGAAACGCCATCGCAAAAAGAAGGGTTAAATAAGGTAGTCCTATGTCTGTGTGAGGAACTGCTGTCAAAGCATAAACCCAAAAAAGATTATGGACTGCACCGCCCAATGTATGCTTTATCTCCTGCCTGCTAATAAGGCCAAAAACCGATTCAGTAACACCCTCTGATAAACCCAGCAAAAGATTTATTATCGGGATGGAAAGCGATAAAACAAGCATCGAAATCAAAAGTCTGATAAGCAGATTCTTCGCCTTAGAGCGTGATGAAAGAGACGACTGCATGAAAAGCACATAAAACCCGGCAGCCAGAATAAGCATGATATAAACCGGTTGAAGTATTTTAATCATGAACACCAGCAGATTAAATATGCCAGGGTCATAAGGGGATGGATTAGACATTATAGCCTCATAAAAATTATGCGGGAAGGACAATGCATATTTTGGGATAAATCCCCCGTATATCACCTTCACCACCAGAATCATCCTGATGAAGTACCCGATGCTCTCACCGAAAAACGATTTAGGGTTAAGTAATCCTTCACCCTTGAAGTGTTTTTTTGTGTTGCTCCATAAATCCGTTAAAAACTGGGAGTTAACATTCAACGATAAAACAATAATGATGAGCAAAACCATTGCAATCTTTCGAACCCTTATTTTGTTTTTTTTCATTTTTTTAAGGCAAAAAATTCCTGAACCAAATCAACATCAAAGCGGGAGCAACAACCAAACTAAACACACCCGCAATCAAAATAATATCTATTCCGGAAATAAGGGCTTGTATGTGCATAAACCCAGGTTCCTTGGATATCATGCCTATTGCTGCCACAGCCACCAATAAAGCATTGAATATTTGCATGCTGCTCCATAAAATTGTTTGCTCAAGCATGTTTCTCCCGATGTTTTTCGTGAAAGTAAATGAATAAAGGAAAACAGCAAGCGGAAACATAACAATCCACAATAAAACAGCGATAAACCTTAAGGTAAGCATCACATAAGTACCCCATACTATGAAAAAAGGCGGCAGAAAAGAATAATAACCCATCTCAATGTTAATCAATGAAGCCCACAGATGAATCCACTGTAATGTGTTCATCGCCTCATTTAACGCATAGGTATAGTAGGATATGTCAGCCTGGCCTAATATAGAGCTGGTGATATTTTCGGTAGTATATAATGCTATGGTCATCACCTGAGGAGTCAGGGATATGATGACGAGAGAGAAAACCAGCTTAATTAATGTGCTTTTAGCCTTGTTTCTTCCTGCAGGAGATGATGAGACAAAGATAAGATAAAACCCTGTTATAGAAATAGCAAGCACATAAAAGGGTTGCAGAAGCGAGACAAAAAACCGGATAATATCCAGTACAACCGGGTGCTGGGGTGAGGGATTCATGAGGATAAATTCCTCCAGGCTGGATGATAGAACATCAAGACCGCGGCTGGCGTAATTAAACGCCACAGTATAGTATAAAACTCTTTTTAGGAGAAAGGTTAAGGTGTCTGGAACATTTTTAGCGAACGCCTGCCCGGGAGAATCATGTGATGCCTCTACATGATGCACTAAGGGAACAAACATCAAAGCCAGTACCATGGCAACAACAATAAAACTTTTGTTTCTCATATTACGGTGGAAGTAGTTTCTGGAAAAAAGTGAACATCAAAATAGGTCCCAAAAACAACATAAACATGCTGGACCATGTGAATATGCTGACAAAAAAAGGCTCTCCAGCTATATCCAATGACTCCATAACCGAGCCTAATCCTATGACATCACCCTTATAGATGCCTATACCATAGGACTCATACATGCTTGATGGAACAATCGTGATACCCACGGCAATAACCACTATAGTGATGCCATAAAAAACCTGCAGGCTGCTCCATAAGAGGGTCTGCTCAAGCATGGTCTTCCCGAAACCGCGCGTGAACTCGAAAGATGAGAGAAAAATAGTGAAAGGCAGCAGCATAGCCCAAAGCAATACCATAAAATACCTTATGGCAAGCAGACCATAGACCCCGATTATCACAAGAACCATCAGCATAAGAAGGGGGACAGTCCACACAGTCTCTATCTCAAAAATCTCAATAGCGTGCATAAAATGCCCTGCGTTGCCCAGAAAACCATGGGCGCTTCCTTTCAATATACCTAAAACGCTGCTTAGAGTTCCTGCCCCAGCCCATAAAAGATTCGGTGCATTACCTAAAATAATCAGGTTGCGGATGGTCTTTATCATAGAGGAAAACTCATTAGCAGCTATTCTAACATAAGCCCTGATGTTTTCATCATCCCCTATTATCTCCCGGGTGGATTCCTCAGTCAACAAAAGCAGCCACCCCATCAGCTCAGGGGATATTGAAACCAAAACCATACTAATGATAAGCTTACCCAGCAACGACTTCGCCCTGAACCTGCCGACAGGAGAGCCAGGGATAAAAATAATATAAAACCCTGTGACAACAATCGCAAGAATATACACGGGATAAAGCAACCCGATAAAGTAACGAAGCAGGTTTAATGCCGCCGGGTTTTTCAAATCTGGATTTAATAGGATATGCTTGGAAAAATTATTTTCAATGTCTTCAGCAATCGTGTTGATGATATATCCAACAACAAAAATATAAAACGCGCGCTGCGCCAGCATAACATTTGATTTAGTGAAAAGCTCTGCAACAACAGAACCGGTCTTGGTTTTCTCTAAACTGCCTAACAAGGAGGTAGGGTCTAATTTAGGATGGCTGTGAGCATCAGAGGAAACAAGCTGCACCATATTAAAAAATAAAGCCAGCACAATCAACGACGCCACAAGCTTATTCCAACAAGGCTTCATGTTATTTTTTTCCTCTTAGATCATCCAACCAACCCTCAAGCTGCATACGACCCACTCCAAGAAACTTATAAGAGAACGCTGCCACAATCAAAATCAACAACAAGACAAGCGTCTGCGGAGAAAGAAACGGAGTATATATCGACAACACATTAACCCTCAACACCTTCTTTGTCGTGTGGCCCGAGGGGTCCTCATCACCAAAATGCTTTATCTCCAAAGAAACGGTGTCTGAGGGAACAATAGTGAATTCAGCGGTACCATCAGCCCCTGTGACAACATAATACTGCCCATCTTCCTCGCTTAAACCAGAGGGGCTTAGCGCGGATAAATCAGCGACATCGCTGCTCCAAACATAAACCCTCTTACCTGATTCACCACGTTTTTCATCCAGGTTATACAATTTTAGCTTAACGGTCACTTCGGTGCCGGGGAACAACGCCAGATTATCAGGTTCCATCCAGTAAGTCAACTCCATAGCATCCCTTATCTTGAACTTGTCCGCCGAGCTTAAGGGTATCTCGCGGGTCATGTAATAGGTGTGTATTTTAACGCTCCCCTCCATGAAAGCCTGCTTGGATATAACATCATAAAGCTCACTTGAGGAAGGCAGCTCCCTGAAGGGCTCAGGCAAGCTCTTAAAGTAGATGGTATAGTAATGTCCGCCCGGGAAAACACTATCAGATGAGCCATGGTCGATATCGTTAACCATAAGCTCATAAATCCCAGCGCTAGACTGCGAAGCCCACTGGTCGCTCCAGGTCATATTCTCGATATCCTCGTTATGCGATACAACAAAATCATAGTATTTACCCACGTTGATGTTGTCTATGACGAAATCGTTTCCTCCCACCTCAATCCGCAGTATATTGCCCGGTATCTTTTCAGGCACACCATCAACACACGCCCTAATCCAGTATTTTTCATCCTCTGAAAGATCCGGGGGACAATCCTCGGGCGCATAGAGAGTATACCTGGCAAGCTCATCGCCTCGACCATCCTCTTCGGTGTTTTCTATGATGACAATATGGATTTCCCCCCCTCCAACAAAAGAGTCCACACCATACTCCAGACAAAGCATATCATTAGCCGGGTCATTAGACACATACTCGGGTATCTGCTGCTCCACAGCCTGCCCGTCAGCTAATTGAAGAGCGTAACCGTTTCTACCCATCCAGAAAACAACACCATCACCATCCCAGGGCCCGAGTTTATTCGACTGAAAGCCCATCTCGAAATCGCCGTTTACTATAATGCTCCCCTCATCCTCATGGAAATCCCTCTCTGAGGTGCAGGGGTTATCGTATCTCTTATCCGGAGTGCAAACACAGTCCTCTGGTGCTGTTAGATGATCCCCGTAGCAGGCCATATAAAGGTCATCGTCCATGTATTGATCGAAACAGTATACCCTGTTATGATCCAGCTCGCATTTAACAACACCCACCTCATTAAGGTATCGGGTGCATAAATCGTCGATTATCTGCTGGTCATCTGTTATCGAGCCATCATCGCATATCCTTGTCACAACAGGGTCGTCGGAATAATACTCACAAAGCAAATCCTCGATATCAGCGCGATACACTATCAAATCCATGTTGTAACAGAGGGGAGCCGTTATATCAGAGGGATCGCATTCGCATCTTGGAGGCGGCTCACATATCTTCTTGCACTGCTCGGGATACCCGTACCTGTCAAGCTCGTAACCGTATCTGCTGTCGAATTTATATTCCTTCGTATCCGGGAGGGGGCTTGATTTTTTCCTTGTGAGATAATGCCCTACCACGCTGATAAGCTTATGATAGAATCCCTCGGAGTCATTAACATACAACTCCATCCCCCGAAAGATATTAGGGCTTATTGTGAAGTTGATGAACCCCTGGGTGGATATGATATCCCCGTCTTTGTATCTTGTGGCATCCAGCTCCAGATAATGTTCAATAGGCTCATCCTCACCTGATGGGCTGTTATACACCCAACCTTCTTTCTCCCAGTTGAATACCTCAAAGCTGTCGGATATCGTTGAGGTCGTCTGCTCATGATACCATGACTTTATTTCCTCCCTCCACTGATGCCAGCACATATCATACCATGAGGAGCGGGGAGGATAACAACAAAGCGGGCAGGGACATAAAAGCATAACCTTCTCGCTCACCCCGCCGCAGACATCATCGTTATATCCTGTGTTACTGTCAGCTAGGATAAACTGATAGGTGGGTGTATGTATCTCAGGACATTTACAGGGGCACAAACATTCCTCACAGTTGCAGTTTAACCTGTCGCATGCCGTATAAAACCTATCCTCCCTAAGACCGGTTAAATAATCCTGTTTCACTTCAAACTCCACATTCATGTGAATATCATTTATAACATCAGATTTAAGCACATCCGAATCTAAGGTAAGCCTAGACCACCTGCCCATTTTAGATCTCATGTATCTTACAATCTGGACATTAGAGCAACCAGCCTCAAATTCACAGTCAAAACGCGGTGAAGCAACCAGATAAGCACAGGTAACCTGGAAGGGTATATCAGCGGTGTCTATTAACTTGAAATAGGGTTTACTAGATTGCTCAAACTCCGTCATCCATATATTGTCGCTTATATTGTGTATCTCAACCCTGTAAACCTCATCAGGGGTGAGACTACCATTGTATCTAATCTTGATTGTTGTCGTAGCCTTGACACCACCTTCCAGTATGTACTTTGTGAGGCAAAGAGGTCCTGGAGCCTCCTGCTTTTGTTCAACAATGGTGTAACCAACACCCTGAGAGCCTTCCAGACAACTGGTACAATCAGGGTATTGAGATAAAAGCTTCCAGACACAGTATTCATTACCTGAACCCCAAATACGCTCATACCACGGCACCTCCACCTTCTCGAAACCCCCCTGACCATAGCCAGCATCCCTACATTCCTCTGGTGGACAATCCCGCATAAGCTGATACTGCGATATAACCTCACAGGGTTCAACCTCATTTAGACCACCCCAGCAGTCACTAGCCGATGGTGGATTAACACGCCACTCCAAGCATGTTGGATAATCCCCCGTATCCGATACACACTCATCATCCACCCCCCGATAGATACTGCATGAACCAATCTGATCAACGCTATCAGGATCCTCATCTGAATCAAAACCCGAGCATAGGTCATAATGAGGATTTTCATTAGGACAATGCTCATATTGGGTTTCGTCATCATCCATGGGGTCAAACGGATCGCACTCTTCAAGGAGACGGCATGGATTATCTGATTCCTCCTCAGTATAAACGCAGCTATATTCACATGCATCCCTCCTATCCATACCGGAACCAACATACTCCTCTGTCTCAACCCTCGTCTGAGCCCACCTGGATGCCCCCCCAGCACCGGATAACTGAATCATCGGGCTTACTGTGAAAAACTTAATCCAGAGCCCGTGCCAAAGACGCTCTTCATCCTCCAGCGGAGGACCCATTATGTATACAACATTAATTCCGGGCACATCATATGTTATAAGATTCTTTGCTGGCATCTCATTTATGTACTGGAAGTCGTTCCACAGTTTTATGTTGTTGATGTATACATCATCAATCAAAACAAGACTGTTGTCTTCAAGAAAAGAATACAGGTGATAAGGCAGCTCATAGCAGTAGCTGGTATCCCATAAATCCGTCTTATAGCAGTAAAGCCTCTCCGACTCATCCATGCCCCCAAGCTCCTTAATATAATGTTTAGCCCATTTCTCGAAGAAAGTAGCGTAAACCTCATCAGCCCCGAAAAAAAGCTCAACATGATACGAGGGCTTGAGGTCCTTGGGCAAATCATCAGCGTCAACTTCGGGGGGCGGGTCCGTCAACGGACCAAAACCGGACCTGCTATGATAGTGCTCTACCAGAGCCTTATATGCCGGGTCGTTAATCAAGGTCCACTTATATGTGGAGCCAGCCCCATAAATATCCAAGGCATAGCATCTTTCAGGTTCCATAAGCCAGAACATCACCTGGTTTTCTTCTGTGAAACCCTCATATGGAACAAACTCACATCTCAGCCACACCTCGTCCCACTCGCAAACCCCGGTTGACTGACATGCCTGCTCTGTGGCATACTGGCTGCAGCTATACGATGGTTTCTGGGCGGCCACCACAAGATTAGTTGGAGTTATTACAAGCTGCATCTCCTGTTGCTCGGTCACACCCCGGCCTAAATCCGCCGTCCTGTAACATCTTGCTATGGGATTCGAGCCATAGTTGAAAGAATAAGCCTCATCCCTCTCAAATTGTCTTGTGGCTCTTTCTTTGCTCGATACAAGATCATAGTCTGTATTATCTACGCTGCCGCCTATCACCTCACATATGTCTAAATCAAGAAGCAGAGTCTTAAAGCAATAAAAATCTTCGCTGACTTCCTTCAGATAAACATCGGGTGATATGCTTATCTGCGCCTCAGGAGTGCCGCTTTCAACAACATCAATAAATCCTCTGCGATAATAATATGCTTCTCCAAAAGAGGCAATCCCGACATTCTCGTAGTCAGGTGGTATATCATCGGTGAGAGGCAGATGAGGCTGGTTGATACAGTTTGTATCACCCCAGTCACAGTCTTCAGCCTCGGTTACAGGGTATATTTCACCACAGTATTCACAAAGGATTGTGCATTCATTATCATAATAGCACCCCCAACCATTTCCAAGGTATGGGCATCTATCAGGGCACTCTGGTGATGATACACATGCCTCAACATTAATTACAAGAGAGACCAAGCTAAATGAAAAAAAAAGCAAAACAACAACAGAGTGCGGGATAAAATAATATCTCGTCATTTTGGTAAATGGTTATATTATAGTTCAACAAGTAATATATTCAATAAAAAAACAAAAACCCGAAGATGTCATCCAGCAATAACAAAAAAAAACTCATTTATCTTCTGCTAATATTTATTATATCCTCCAGTGTTACAGCACAATCTCTCGAGGAAATATGCCCCGCCCCCCAAACAGATTACTTGGGGAGACTAACCTGTCTAATCGTGCCCATACTCTGCGTTATAATGACTCTTCTGGTTCCCATAATGTTCGTTTTATTCGCCTTAGGAGGATTGATGCAGTTGAGCACCGACCCGGGCATAAAAAACCAAGGCAAACACATCATATTCAACACCATACTGGGGGTGGTCATAATCGTGGGATTCATCGCCTTAGCGGATCTTTTAATGGAGGATGTTGATGTGATGGAAGCATGCGATGTGCCGGGAGTAAATGGGGATGGTGACGGGGACGGAGATGGGGATTTAACCGTTGTGATAGAATACCCCGCCGACGGAGCATGCTTTGGGGAGGGCGAGGAAATACATTTCTTTGGGAGCGTATCAGGGGGAACAGCCAACTACGACCACAGATGGAGCTCAAGTATTAATGGACAGCTCTTTGAACTGCTTGACAACATGGGAGATGTGTCGGATTTCATAAACGATAGCCTTTCCGTGGGAGGGCACACTATCACCTACAGCGTAACAGACAGCAGCAGCCCCCAGAAAAGCGGAAGCGACTCCATTAACATAATAATAGCTGAACCCAAGCTGACCCTGTTATTCATCCCCCTAAACTGGGCTTTTTCAGGCACATACGAAGGCAGCGTCGAGGAGCAGAAAAACCTGATAACCCAAAACACACCTCTCAAAGACTGTCCTACATCAATTAAAATAATAAGATCAGATACTGCCTGCACAGCATCACTTAATTCTGGATTCTGCAACGATTCGATGATGGTTAACGCCCTGTCGGCGGTTAAAGCATGCGCTGATGCAACAGGTGAAACCTACGATTATGCGGTGGGTTTTATAGATACCGACGTCTGCGGGAGCCATGCAGGATGGGTTTATAAGACAGACCCAAACTTGGCTAAAATAATCATCGCGGAATCAGTTCACAGAGCCTCTGTTTTACATGAGCTAGGAAACAAATGGGGCTTAAACGACGAATACTATGATGCCTGTAGATGCGGTGGATACGGTTTAGAGAATCCAGCAGCTAACTGCCTGGATGCATCAATGAGCGGAAGCGACCCCGCTCCAGGGTTTACCTCAGACTATTGTGCTGGAGGGACATCATGCCCCAGCCCCATAGAAATAACCTGCTTAGGTAACCTAAACCCCAACGGAGGGCGCTGCATAATGGGTCCGGGGGGGGCCGCCGAGCCAATAGGATTCTGCGAACACTGTATGGATCATCTAAGTACCCTGCCCCAGCTAGACTGCAGCACCTACGCCTGCTATGATGGTGGTGGTGGCGACGGGGATGGTGATGGAGACGGTGACGGAGATGGGGATTTGCAAGCATCATTTTCTGCTAATCCTCTCACAGGAGCGGCTCCCTTAACAGTCAGCTTAACAGGAAGCGCAACCGGTGGAACCGCACCCTACTCCTACGTGTGGGATTTCGCAGATGGGTCAACAGGCTCAGGGCAGACAACAACACACGACTACACCACACAGGGAACATACACGATAACGCTGACAGTAGAAGACGATAACGCCGATACAGACCAAGCCACCCAAGACATAACCGTGACCATACCAGCGCTTACGGCATCAATTGATGCCAACCCCCTCACCGGAGCAGCCCCCTTAACAGTCAGCTTAACAGGAAGCGCAACCGGGGGAACAACACCCTACACAGCATATGCGTGGGATTTCGGGGATGGAGCAACCGGCTCAGGGGAAACAACAACACACGACTACACCACACAGGGAACATACACGATAACACTAACCGTAACCGACTCAGCAAGCAACACAGACGACGAAACAGTGGAATTAACAGTCACAGGCTCATGTTTAGGCGAACCCGTTGAACCGCAAAAAGATGTCGTATGCACCATGCAATATGTTAACCTGCCAACATGGCCTAAAACCATCTACGACCACATCACAGACTACATAAACGGGGGAATAGAAATATGCGACCCCGAGCCCCCCATGCAAACCAAAATCAATGAATGGGTTCTATCAGACCCCTCATTAGCATCGGAAGTCGCCGGCGGAAGCTTTGATAATGCAGTGGAAAAAATATTCACCGAACTACACTCAATACACCAGTACGGTGGAGCAGCCTGCGCAGACAACACAGCCAGTCAACTCATAAACAACCCCTCTCTTAGAGGAGTATGCACTCACTGGTCTATAGTGCTCTTATCGCTTATCAGGACCGTGGGGGTCCCCCCGGGCAGAGCATATGGTGTGCGCTTTGATACAGCAACAACCGAACATAGTGTTGTCATGTACCAGTCCGATTCGGGAAGCTGGTGGGCTATGGATATCACATGCTGTCATACATGGGCCCCCATCACAAGCTGGTTTTCCACCTGCGGCTCCTGCACATGCCAGGGGGGGGCAAGAACCATCACATGGAACGATTATGGATGGGATCACTGGATGGATGCAGCTAAATTCGATGGAGCCTGCAGCAGCGTGGAATTACATTATATGCTGCCCCTGGATACAAGGGTAGCGCAGGTAAGCCAGGCAATCATAGACTGCTATGATAGCGGCGGAACAACACACATCTGCGACATCATGGATGTGAGCGTGTGGGAAAGCTACGCAGCAGTCTACTTCAATCAGGTAGAAGATTACCTAACCAGCCATGGAAGACCCGAGCTAGTAACCCACACAAGCTGGGATACCGAATATAACATATACATCCACCAGAACCTGGGAGAAAACATATGTTTCAAATACGATCAAACAGTGGACTGGGTACGGGTCATGGAGGAAAGCAAATGTTGAAAAAAATAATATTTATCCTGGTATTAATATCGTTTATTTTATCTGTTAACGCAAGCGTTGAGCTGACCAAAAGCTACTCGGCAACAGAGATAAGAAGCGGGGACGAGATTATAGTATACCTTAGCATAGAAAACAAAGAAGATAAGATTATTTCAGGGGTACTGATTGAAGGCTATCCCCCGTTCGCCTCACCTAAAGAATGCGGGGTGTTTAAACCAAGCGGGGTGGGTGGAACATTAAATTTGAATGTATCGGTTGACGCCTTAAGTAAAAGAGAATACAACTACACCCTCACATTTGAATCCATACCCCAGCCGGTGCGCGAAAAAGAATATGATGTTGCGCAGGCTGAGTTAATTTTAGCTGATGACAGCAGATATTACTCCAACACCCCCAAGATATATGTCAAGGAAGCCATAACGCTCCAATGCAATTTTGATTCAATCTGCGAGCCGGGGGAAAACAACCATAACTGCCCACAAGACTGCCCATCAGGATTAGAAGACGGCTTATGCGACGGATTGGAGGACCTTAAATGCGACCCAGATTGTCAAATAGGACAAGACCCCGACTGCACAACAGAGTGTGGTAACGGATTATGTGATGAGGGAGAGGATTACCTGGTTTGTCGAATAGACTGCCCCCCCCAGACAAAAGACGGATTCTGCGTTTACACAGCCGATGCAATATGCGACCCAGACTGCGCCCCCGGAGAAGACCCAGATTGTATTGCTGAAACAACAACCACCTCAACCACATATATTACACCAGATAGCAATGAAATAGACGATATCATAGTATATGCTGCCAGCTTAATCGCGCTGGTTTTGGTTTATTTCATGGTCGCCTCCTTAAACAAGAAAAAAAGCATGCGAGGATGGTGAAAAAACGAGAGCAGACAATAGAGTGGATTAAAAAACAGCTTCAGGCAGGTGAAGACCCCAAGAAAATAAAACGCGTTGTTGAGGATAGGGGAATCGAACCCGAGCTGGTAGACTACCTGCAAAAAAAACTAATCTGAAACCGCCTTCTTCAGTAACATAAGACGTGCAATCAACGCCTCAAGCTGGATGCGCTCATTAGCCCCCTCCACAAGAGCATAATTAGCCTCACCAACCAAATCCACGATACGAATCTTCAGCTCATCACCTACATCAAGCCCCATAACCTCCCTGCTCAACTGCACAACAACATCCTCACCAGACATACCATAATCGATAATCAACTTATCAACCAGTTTACGGGCCTCCAAAAAATCCCCACCCAAAGAAACAACCAGCAACTGCTTGATATCCTCGGGCCTCGCCCGCGAAGAAATAGCGTAAACATTATCCTCCACCACCTCACCTAAAGCAGCAGCCGACTGCACTAGATTAACAGCACGCCTCATATCCCCCTCAGAGAGATAAACCAAAGCATCCAAGCCGCTATCATCGAAGCTAACACCCTCCTCCCCAAGAATATACTTCAGGCGGGCTCTGATAGCATCATCAGATAAACCACGGAAACGAAAAACAGAACACCTCGACTGGATGGGGTCGATTATTTTGCTGCTATAATTACAGGATAAAATAAAACGACAGGTGCGGGCATAATTCTCCATAGTCCGGCGTAAAGCGTTCTGGGCGTCAGGGGTTAGCGCATCAGCCTCATCAAGGAAGATAATCTTGAATTCCCCGGAAATAGAGCGGGTTCTCGCGAAATCCTTTATTTTCGTGCGGACAACATCAATCCCTCTCTCATCCGAGGCATTGAGCTCCAGAAAATTGCCTTTTATCCCCCCAAACAACTCACGGGTGATGCAGAGTGCAGCAGTCGTCTTACCAGAGCCCGCAGGGCCGGCGAATAAAAGATGAGGCATAGAGTTCGCCTTAACATACGCCTTAAATCGGTCTACAAGAGCTGTTTGCCCCACCATCTCATCAAGTCTGTTCGGCCGATATTTCTCGGTCCACGGCTGCTCCATAACATCAAATATATGGAGGCAGCATTAATTAAGGGGTTGAAATTTAATGCCATACTCTAATCATTAAGACAATGAGTAAGAGACTGAATCTCCCCGAACTCGAGGAGGATATACAAAAATACTGGGATGAGAAAAGCATAATCCGAAGTGTATGCGAGTTAAATCAGGGTAGAGAAAAATACTACTTCTGCCAGGGGCCGCCTTTCACCTCCGGAACAGCCCACATAGGGCATGCCTGGAATCACGCCATTAAAGACGCGGTCATAAGATACAAGACCATGCAGGGATTTGATGTCTATCGGAGAGCCGGTTGGGACATGCACGGCCTGCCAATCGAGGTTAAAGTAGAGGAGGAGGTGCTGAAAAGCAGAAGCAAAAAAGAGATAGAGGAATACGGTATCGAAAACTTCATCACAGAATGCAAAAAATTCGCCCTCCAAAACATGAACAACATGAGTTCTCAGCTCATAAGATTGGGGGCGTGGCTTAACTGGGATGACCCATATATGACCATAGACAGCAGATACATGGAGGGGGTTTGGTTTCTAATAAAAAAAGCCCATGAAAAAAAACTGCTCTACGAAGACAAGCAGGTAATACACTGGTGCCCAAGATGCGAGACCGCAATGGCCGGATACGAGGTGCGAGACGAATACAGGGACGTAACCGACCACTCGATTTACGTCAAAGCCAGGCTAAAAGACGAAGACACATTTATCTTGATATGGACCACAACACCATGGACCCTGCCCTCCAACACAGCGATAGCAGTGCACCCAAAACACGAATACGTTAAAGTCGAATACAAGGGAGTTGAGTATATTCTTGCAAAAAAAAGACTTAAAGAAATAAGTGAAATCATTTTCCCGGAGCAAGACTACCGGATAACCGATGAATTTCCGGGATTAAAGCTTACAGATAAAGAATATGAGCCTATGCTTGAGCTCGAAATACAGCAGGGTGTGAGACGAAAGATTGTTGTGGATGAGCAGCATGTGAACCTGGAGGAAGGAACAGGCTGCGTGCACATAGCCCCCGGGCATGGAGTGGAAGACTATGAGCTGGGCAAAAAAAATAATCTGATGATGCTCTCTCCTGTCGACGAAGCAGGATGTTTCACAATCAAACCATATAAGGGAACATACATAAGAAACGCAAACAACACAATAATAGAGCAGCTGAAAAAACAGGATAAGATACTATACGCCGGCAGCATAAGCCACTCATACCCCCACTGCTGGCGCTGCAAAGAGCCGCTGCTTCTGAGAGCAACCAAGCAATGGTTTCTGGCGGTATCAGAAATAAGGGATACTCTGTTGGAAAAAAACAAGGAAATAGATTGGGTTCCTGAATGGATAGGCTCGGGGAGATTCAAAAACTGGCTTGCTAACGCAAGAGACTGGTGCATCTCCAGGCAAAGATACTGGAATACCCCGCTGCCCGTCTGGCGCTGCAGCTGCGGTGAAATAAAGGTTATAGGAAGCCTAAGTGAACTGCAAAAGGAGGCTACAACGAAAATAGAGCCAGATAACATAGACCTACACCGGCCTTCAATAGATGAGATTAAGCTTAAATGCGTCTGCGGTAAAGAAATGAGCAGGGTCCCAGATGTACTGGATGTATGGCTTGACTCAGGATGCGCCTCATGGGCTAACCTGGAGTACCCCCACAGAAAAGACAAATTCGAGCAATATTTTCCCGCGGATTTCATAACAGAGGGAAGCGACCAGACCAGAGGATGGTTTTATTCGCTTCTGGTTTCCTCGATAATAGCATTCGACGAGAAAGCCTATAAGAGGGTATTATATCATGGTTTCACGTTGGATGAGGAAGGCAGAAAAATGAGCAAATCACTTGGAAACGTAATCGACCCCTTTGAGGTAACAGACAAATACGGGGCAGATGTCATGAGATACTATATGCTATGGGCTTCAGTCCCATGGGAGGATCTCAGGTTCTCATACGATAACCTGAAAATAATAAACCGGTTAATGCACATACTCTATAATGTCCACAGCTTCAGCCAGACATACATGAAACTAGATGAATACAGTAATGATAAAGAATACAGGCTTGAATTCAGCCTAGAAGACAACTACATACTGTCAAGATACAATACTCTAATAGAGGAAGTAACACAAGATTATGAGAACCTTCATCTATTCGAGGTCTGCAGGAGGATACAGTCATTTATTCTGGAGTTAAGTCGTTTTTATGTGAAAAACATAAGAGACAGGGTATGGATTGAAGGCGAAGACCCAAGAAAGATGGCAGTATATCACACACTATATCATGTTTTAGTCGGCTTATGCAAGCTTATGGCTCCCATAGCCCCGCATATCACAGAAAAAATAATTCTGGATTTAAGCAAAGAAAAAAGCGTTCACCTCACATCCTGGCCCCGTGCGGATAAATCAGCTATTTATCCTGAGTTGGAGGAAAAAATGCAGGTCGCCCAGCAGATAATAGAGGCTGTGATATCCGCAAGGCAGGATTCGCAGATAAAGCTCAGGTGGCCTATTAGAAGGGTTATGGTAGCCCCCAAGCAAGCATGGGATCTGGATAAATTCGAGCAGCTTATCCTGAAGATGAGCAACGCAAAAGAGCTAAAAATCAAAGAGGTTGAAACCAAAACCTTTGTCAAGTTAAACTACGCAGTATTAGGCCCTAAACTCAAAGGGAATATGAGTAAATTAAAGAAGGGGCTTGAGAAAACGAATGCAGATGAAATTAAAAAAGCGATAAATGAAAAGAATAAATACGTGATTAACGGGTTTGAGTTGAGTAGAGAAGACCTGATATTTGAGTCCAGGATAAGCGAAGAGCTGGTGGCTAAGGAATACAGCGGGGGAGTAGTATACATAGACTCTAAACTTGATGAGGGGCTGTACTCTGAGGCTATGGCAAGAGAAACGATAAGAAGGATACAGGAGATGAGAAAAGAACTGGATTTAGAGGAGACGGCTAAGGTTAATGTGGCAATAGAATGCGATAGTAAATTCAGTAAACATCTCACTGAAAACAAGGATTATATTGAAAAAGAAACAAGAAGCAGGCTGTCTTACGGGAAGAAAGCGGGTTTCGTTAAAGAGTGGGTTATCGAGAAAAACAAGGTTAATATAGCAGTCGAGGAAAATAGATGAAAATCAAGGTCGTTAAGCCGCGGGTATGGAATTTTGAGCTTGTTAAGGGTGATGAGGCCTGGCGGGAGGTTGTTTATTCTGCGAGAATGAGCGGCGTGCCCCCCCAGGTCAAAGACAAAGACTGCTTTCGTATGATGATAGAAAACGACTACAGCTCCGCCCTAGAACACATCATCGTCAAATACGATATCAAGATGTCCAAAGGCAACGCACCAGAGTTTCTCGAGCACCGTATGGCAAGCCACAGCGGGTATTCTACCAGATACGTTGAGGTAAGCGAGGGTGTCGATAAAAAAGAGCAAGCATACGAGGTGATAATACCACTACACCTGATTGATGATGGGAAAAAATTAACGGACAGCATAAGTAATTCGATTGAAACATATAGGACGCTGCTGGATGAGCAGGTGCCAAGAGAAGTAGCCAGATATGTTTTATCTTTCGCTCAAGCCGTGGGGGTGTATCACGTTAGCATGAACCTGCGCTCTCTTATCAACATGCTGTCGCTGCGGTTGTGCGTTCGCTCCTCCCCTGAGCTCAGGTGCATAGCAGCTCAACTCTACTTTAAGCTTAAGGAGTCTATACCCGAAGTAGATGACCTAATCGGGTGCAGGGGATACATGAGAGGCTGCTGCCCGGAGAACAACGTCACAGGAGTGAGATCAGGCAAACAACACCCCAACTATCCCGTGTGCCCATTCAAGAACCCAAAAACCAGGATATACATACCAACCATCAAAGAGCTTCGAAAAGGAGCGGATGTGATGGAATTCGATAAAACAAAGGCTCTTTTGACTAGAGAAACATTATATAATAAATGGATGAGCTGGGAGTAAATCTACAATTCCTCTCTAAGTTCCTCCGCCGCATCACACATGTTTTTTAGTTTCTCGAAGGCTTTCTGCGGGCTTAAAAGCTTAACACCACAATCCGGGTCCACGTAAACCTGCTTGGGTTCGACCATCTCAAAGGATTTGGTGATGTTCTCTTTTATTTCAGCCACAGACTCAACCCGTTTAGTATGAACATCAACGCATCCGAACCCGATGTCTTTTGTGAAATCATGCTCCCTGAAGATTTTAATGTCCTCGAAGTTTTTGTTCGCCAGCTCGAAATCCAGCTGATCCACCGGGAAATCAAGAACCTGCGGATACAGTTTAGAGTAATCCCCATAGCAGATGTGCAGGCCAATATAGGCTTTAACCCCTTTTGTTGCGATTTCAACCGATTTTTTCGCTACCTCAAGCTCGTCTACGTGGGTGGATATCGCAGGATCATCTATCTGGATAAAATCCGCTCCGGCCGCAACAAGAGCCTTAAGCTCCTCGTTTATGACCTCGGCTAGAGCATAAACAGCATCCTCTTTAGTATTATAGTGTTCATTGAAACTCCAATCAACTATCGTATAAGGGCCTGTTAAAGGCACCTTAATCCCGCGGTCTGTTAAGCTGGATAGGAAGCGATAATCTGATAAACTAAATTCGTCCCGGTATCTGAGCTCACCGGTTATCGCCGGTTTTTTATAGTAATTGTTGCCCCAAACCCTCACAGGACCATATACCGTGAAACCATCAATGTTTTCCGCGAAATAAGAGGTCATTTCTTCTCTTCTCATCTCCCCGTCCCAGAAGATATCCAATCCAGCGAGCTCCTGAACCTTGACCACCGCCCTGACCGAATCATTGAATGCACTCTCCATGACTCCCTTATCAAGGTTACCCTGCTCAAATTCAACTATCAGGTGATTAAGCCACTTAGGCTTCGGATGACTTCCAACAACCGTCGTAGGCAGCAACTTATTTTTCATCTCAGCACACCCCCCCTTATCGAATCAGATAAAACACTCAGCTTCTGAGCCGCCTTCACATAAGGCAGATACTCTAATCCCATATTAGGGCAAACATATAATCTATCTGAATCAACTGCTTTGGTTATTTCAGAAACGAGTTTAGAGACATTTGCCGGGTCCTCCATTCTTGTTGTCCTGGCATCCACCACCCCCGCCTGTAAATCCAAATCCAATCCATGCTCCTTTATTAGTTTAAGGTTAATGTCTTTACCTTCTACGAAATCAAGGCCAATACCCTGAACCGGAAACTCAAGAAGCTCAGCGAATGCCTTCGAAGCATCCGCATAATAGGTGGATAATACGAAGGAGGCGTCAACATCTTTAACCAAAACCTCAAAGGCTTTTTTTGCTATCTCAAGACCTTCTTTATCCGCAGATAAAAGCGCCGGCTC
Source organism: Candidatus Altarchaeales archaeon ex4484_96 (assembly GCA_002254405.1). Taxonomy (GTDB): domain Archaea; phylum Altiarchaeota; class Altiarchaeia; order IMC4; family QMZM01; genus EX4484-2. Next base: position 27,994 of record NJDH01000003.1, on the reverse strand, counting down.
GTCCACCTGAATCACCCGGGCTCCAGCATCCGCTAAATCCCTGGCTTCCTGGTTTAAAACAGAGGCTAAAGCCTGAAGAAAATCATCATCAGAGGAATAAAAACTGTTTGAGGATAATTTAGTCAGAGTATAACAGGATAAAACAGGTTTGATATCATGGCCTGATTCCCTGGCTTTCAGGTATTCGCTTAATATAATTGAATTTTTTCGTTTAAGCTCGGACTCAACCCTTGGTTTTTGATAATACATGTTGTTGTCATAAAACCTGATTAGGCCGCCGGGTGCAAAACCCTCAATCTTATAGCAAAGATGACATAACATGTTATGCCATAGGAGCTGGCCGTCGGTTTTAAGCTGGATTTGCGCCTTATCCTGCTCATCCAACACCTGCTTTAAGGCCTTCACATACCGGTCGTCGATTAAACCTGCCACCCCCTTCTGCGAACCCTCCTGTTTTTTTAGATGAAGCTTAAACCAGTCAGGGCGAGGATAGCTTCCCGCCATCGAAGTAACAAATTCCATTTTATTTTTTAGGTCTAAGAGATTAGGATTATGTTTTTATATTACCGCGCTCACTTCTTACACGAAATCCCTTAAGGTCCAGGGCCACAGCCTGTCTTTGAGCACGCTCCAAGGCCAAGGTCAATAGAGGAACTAGAAGAGAGGCGTAGCCTGATATTTTATTGCGCCAGGAAGCCTCCTTGAGGGAAAACCCCCTTGCCTTCTGGGCATCCAGTATCTGCTCTAAATCATATAGTATCAGATAAATGCTGCGGTTCACGAACAACAGGAAAAAAACCACCCCATAGGGGATACATAAACCAAAAAAGCGCTTGGAGGAGATAACCCTGAGAAGAGTGAGCGGATTGGTGGTGGAAACAAAAACCAGGGAAGAGCAAAAAAGCACGTAAAGCCTCAGACTCGCGTTTGCAGCCGAATAAATTTTTTCAAAGGATGGATTAAACTCGAAGGGGAACAAGGGAGGATACTGGGTTCCATAGCTTTCAGGGAAAAAAACATGCAAAGCGAATATAAAGGGAATCACATATAAAGAAAAAATACTGGCTTGTTTCATAAAACGGTCTCCCATCCCAGAGCAAAAAGCCAGAATAAAAAGAAATAATGTCATAAGTGTCAGGATATGAAATCCTGAATAAAAGGCGATAACCCAAAAAATCAGAACCAGAAATAATTTAGTTAAAGGGTTTAGGTTATAAAGGGGGCCTTTGCCTTCAATGTATTCAATTAATTCCTTCATTTACGATGATAGCCCCATCTTTTAGTTGGATAAGCCTGTCGGCCAGGTTAATGTAGTATCTGCTGTGATGTGATGCTACTATTATGGTCTTGCCTTCCCCCTTAAGCCTTTTAAGGTAATCTAGGAGGTTTATTTTAGCCTCATAATCAAGGCAGGTTAAGGGTTCATCTAAAAGCAACACATCCGGGTCAGATACCAGGACGCTGGCTAAGGCGGTTTTTTGTTTTTCGCCCACGGAAAGAGACTGAGGGCTTCTTTTATCAATGGATTTAAGCTTAAAGCGGGAGATTATCTGGTCAACAGCACCTTCCCTGATACTGTTTTGAACCCGAAGCGTATAGTCTAGCTCGTCTCTTAGAGTGTTCCTAAACAGTTGATGGGATGGGTTTTGAAAAATGAAACCAAGCCGGGAGGATAAAATACTTCTTTTGATGGATGAAACATCTTTGCCGTTCAGATAAATACTCCCCTGCTGAGGCTTAAGCAACCGGATTAAAAGCTTCAATAATGTGGTCTTGCCGCAACCATTTAAGCCCCCAATGACCGTGAATTGACCCTGCTTAAAATCTAAATCCACCTGCCTTAAAACACTCATCTCCCCCCGGATAAATCCAAGATCCTGGGTTCTTAAAACAGTTTTATCGTTTATTAGAGTTTCTGATGCATCCCCTTTAATAAAATGATTGAGGGGCTCCACACCCAGGCTTGCGGTTTTTTCCTTACGTAAAAAGGAATTATCTGTTGAATCAACAACCAGACAACCATCTTTTAACACGAGAAACCGTGAGCATTCGGCTACAGATTCGGTTTCATGGGTTGCATGTATTATGGTCTTGCCACGGGAGTTAAGCTTGTCTAAAAGCTTAAGGAGTTTTTTTCTCGCCCGGACATCAAGCTGGGAGGATGGCTCATCAAGAATCAATACATCAGGGTCCGGGGCCAAAACCGATGCCAGCGCCGCCTTCTGTTTCTCTCCCTCCGAAAGCGATGTGAGGTTTCTATCCAATAAATGAGCTAAATCAAGCATTTTATCAAGGCGTTTGATGTTTTGCTCTACGTTTAGACCCAGGTTTTCGAGGCTGAATTCGAGCTCCTGTCTTAGAGTCTGCAGAAAAAGCTGAGATTCATAGTCCTGAAACAAAAAACCCACTTTAAAGGCCGCCTGAGATGGGCTTTCTTTTGTTGAATCAATGTCATCTATTTTAATTTGGCCGCTTAAGGAGCCCGCATAATAATGGGGTATGACCCCGCATAGACAGAGAGCCAGGGTTGTTTTCCCTGAACCGTTGGGTCCAAGAAGTGCTACATACTCCCCGTCCTCTATCCTGAAGTTCAGGTTTTTCAGTACCGGCTTACCCCCAAAGAAACAATAAGATAAATCATCTACCTCTAACGCCATTACCTTCCCCTTACAATAAGCCAGCTAATCTGCGGGTTAGCTTTCACAGCCCAAACTAGGGGTGTTGTCAAAAAAGCAGACACTAAAGCTACTGCCAGACGTTCTTCTGCCGCAGCGAAGGCAAAGGGCTGATACATCCCAGCGACCTGTTCGGCGCTTACGCCGATGAGCTCGTATCCATAGACCCCGAAAAGCAGGTTACCGGCCATAGCATCCACCTCCAATCCTATGAAAGCCAAAAGGAGGACTGTGGGGAATAGGAGTTTAGCGTTTATTTCTGATTTGAATGTTTTATCCACCAGAACCGAGGCCGGATAGATTAATAGGATTGCCAGGAACTTATCCCATAGAGCCCATGCTGGAACAAAGACGTTTCCTGGTGCTATAAAGAAAAGAATTTGCAGTATTACTGCCAGGCTGATGGCAATCCATTTACGCCGAATCATTAGGAGAGTTATGGTGAAGGAACCTAAAGCCATTGTTAGAAAACCAAGCTGGAGGAATAATTCGCTGGGCTTGTATAGGTTGAACAGGATTGCTCCGGCTCCTATGGAGGGAAGCGGTGCTATTGAGAGAATGAGGGTCAATGCTGCGAAAACCGCGGCTATGGTAAATTTCAGTGTTGGTGGTGTTTTGTTATTTTGCTCGGGCATAAAAATCACCTGTGTAGTTTATTACACTATTATGTTATCTATTACATTCATCTTTTATATATTAAAACCAAATAAATAATAAATGGAACACATCCCATGCATCGTATTTTTACCAAAAAAAACAGAAGAAAGAATAAATCTCCTACAATCTCTTTTCGGGTCTGAGGTAAAAATCCAGATACTGAAAAAATTCTGCGATAAAGAAGGGGTTAAAGAAAAAATATACCAAAAAAACCTCATTAAATCGCTTGACTACTCCAACAAGACCATAATACACCACATCAAAGAACTTGTGAGACTAGAGGTTCTCAAAGAAGGAATGGAGAAAAAAACCAACTGGAGTAAATACCTGAAGGTGGCTGAAAACATGCAATGGCTGATTCTATTACTACACGACCCGGAAAAACTCGAAGACAAAAAAATGCGCGAAAGCATTGAAACCTTCGCAAAACTCTATCTAGCACACCTCAAAAAACTCGTCAAACAATACGGCATCGAAGAAAGATATCTTTTATAGACGTAATCTCATATTTATTTCCACAAAAAAATGAAGGGCTCAAAAGGATACCGCAGGAACCAGAACACCTCACCCCCACCCAATAAAAGATATAAAATGGAAATCATAGACGATAAATACATACCCCTCGTAGATGTCAGAAAAATACTGGAGAAAAAAGAAAAAGAATACCAGACAGAAGAAAAAGAAATGCTTTACGAGCAGAAAAGAGCATTAGAGCACGCCAGAAGAGCATCGAAATTAACGTCCAAAGAAGTCAATGAAATGAAGCAGAAACTGGCTGAACTAGATCTGGGACTGTCAGAGGAACAACTAATCAAAATCTGCAACATACTGCCGGAAACCGTCGACGACATAAGAGCTGTTTTCGCTAAAGAGCGGTTCAAATACAACGAAGAAGAAATAAAAAAAATAATCGATGTATTAGACCAGTACCGCTAGTTTGATATTTTATCGTTCTCGTAATAAATAAACAGGATTAAAATGAAAAAGGACGAATATGTTCGCGTACTCGACTTTCTGCCCATGGGCAAATCAGAGGTCCCACCCCACAAAAGGAAACCCATAGCCCAGGTGGTGGGAGAAAAACATTTTTCGTTGCTGGAGCTCGCACCCAGAAAAGACATGAAACTCGAAGTAGGGAGCAGGCTTTACATAGGAGAGGGAACCAGAGACAAAGTAGACCACATAGAGAGACGAATCAAATACGAGTGGCTTACCCCAACAGCCAAAACAGAACTCAAAATAATACTCATGGAAATAATAAAAGACAAGGAAAAAGCATACATTGAATTCTTCAACACGGCGGGTATCATAAGCACCAGACTCCATAAGCTTGAGACACTACCCAGAATAGGTAAAAGACACAGACAAGACATATTAACTGAAAGAGAGATTAAACCGTTTGAGGACTTCAAAAACCTCCAGGAGAGGGTTAAAAACATGCCCGACCCAACCAAGATAATAGCGGAAAAAATAATCGACGAACTAAAAAACGAAAGCAAGTACTATCTTTTTGTACCATACATTGAGATGAAGATAAGCTGAAGTTTTTTAAACATGAAATATAAATAAATAAAATACTTCACCCACACGTTCAAAATGGTGAGAATAGAAATCGATCGGGAGCGATGTATAGGTTGTGGAGCATGCGTTAATGTTTGCCCAGTTTCACTATATGAACTCGTTGAGGAGAAATCAAAGGTTACGGGAAACGTAGACACCTGTGTTTTATGCCGTGCCTGTGAGACAACCTGCCCTGTTGGATGCATCAAAATAACCGAATAAAAAAAAAAAACCACCCAGCAGGTTAATGCATTATTTTATTGTAAAATAAAAAATGAGTTTACCAATATGCGATATATGCGCGAAAACAAAAGTCCTGTGCAACAAATGCGAGTCAAAGCTTCAGGAAGGTAAAATAAGCGAATTAGACGTTGAAATATCAAAGCTTCTTTTTGAGCTGGGAGAGGGAGAAATCGGGTTTGAGAGAGCAATCGACACCCAAAACTTTATCATAATCCTAACAGACAAAAAAAACATAGGTAAAATCATAGGCAAAGGCGGGGACAACATCAGACACCTATCCAACACATTAGGCAAACAAATCAGGGTTATCGGAACAGGCAATCTAGAGGAGATACTATATGATTTCGTCGCCCCAGCAAGGGTTAAAAACGTCAACAAAGTATACAAGACAGACGGATCCATCATCAAGAGAGTGAAGATAGAGAAAAAAGACAGGAAAAAACTCAGGATGGACATCAACGAAATAGAGAAACTGATTAAATCCCTCACAGAAGAAAATATGGAAATAGTCTTTGCCTGAAAGATGAGAACCCATTACTCTGCTAACATAACATCAAAGCTTGAGGATGAGATAGTATTATTATGTGGGTGGGTTCACGAGAAACGCAATCTGGGGAAAGTCAAGTTCCTTGTTTTAAGAGACCGAGAAGGCTTCATACAGGTCACAGCCAAGAAAGGCGCAACAGATGATGAAATGCTTGAAGTGATTGACTCAATCAGCAAGGAATCCGTTATCCAGGTCAAAGGCAGGGTTAAATTAAACCAGAAAGCACCCAACGGGCTGGAGATTAACCCAGAAAAGATTGTTTTAATCAATTCCTCTGAATCCCCCCTGCCGCTTGATGTCACAGGAAAGGTGCCAGCCGATACCGACACCCGTCTAAACAACAGGTTCATGGACCTTAGGAAACCCAAAATAGCCTCTATTTTCAAGATAAGAAGCATACTAATCAACAGGGCAAGAGAATATCTTGGAGAAAAAGGTTTTATTGAAATGTGTTCCCCCAAGATTATCGCCTCAGCATCTGAGGGAGGAACCGATTTATTCCCGATATCATATTTCGACAGAGAAGCGTTTCTGGCTCAAAGCCCCCAGCTATACAAGCAGATGATGATGGCAACAGGATTAGACAAAGTCTATGAGACAACCACATATTTCCGTGCAGAAGAACATGACACCAGAAGGCATCTAAACGAGGTGTCTGCGGTGGACCTGGAGATGGCATTCATAGAAGACGAGGAAGACGTGATGAGGGTGCTGGAGAAACTTGTCTGCGAGATGATTAAGGAGGCATCAGGCTGTGAGAAAGAGCTTAGTATACTGGATAAAAAAATAAATAACCCCACCCTGCCGATAAAAAGAATCACATACGATTCAGCTCTTGATTTACTAGCCGAAAAAAATAAAAAAATAACCTGGGGCGAGGACATAGACACTGAAGGGGAAAAACTGCTCGGGGAAGTTATGCAAGAAAAACACAATACAGAGATTTATTTCATAACCAAATACCCCCTCGAAAGCAAACCATTTTATACCATGCCCGATGACAAAAAAATATCCCGGTCCTTTGATTTAGGATATAAGGGTGTGGAGATATCATCCGGGAGCCAGAGAATACACGACCCTGTTCTTTTAAAGGCAAGAATCAATTACCATAACCTTAACCCAGACAACTTCGAATACTATCTCAAATGCTTCAGGTACGGGATGCCGCCGCACGGTGGGTTCGGTTTAGGGATCGATAGACTGCTGATGCAGCTTCTGGATTTATCCATCAGGGAGGTGGTTTACTTCCCGAGGGACAGGCACAGACTAACTCCCTAGTTTATGTTTTATGTTATAACCTCTTTATTCCATAATTACAATAAAGAGAATGTTTCTGGATACGGGAATCAGGATAATAGATGCCTCATGGTTTATTCTGCCGGCTTATTTTGCTAATTCGCTTCCTGTTAATGTCTCAAAAATAAAGGAACTAGAGTGGATGGGGAAACCAATAGACGGGAACAGAAAGTTATTGGGTCATAGGATACTGGGGGATGGAAAAACATGGAGGGGTTTGTTTTTTGGGGTAGCAGGCGGTACGATAGCGGGATTCATACAACAAAATACTCACCTAAAAGCCATGTTGTTTCTGAGGTCAATACTTCATGAACCCCAGCTAACACTACCTCATATGAGCGTGGAACTGGCTTTTATTCTCAGCTTGGGGGCGCTTTTAGGGGATATGGTCGCAAGCTTTATTAAAAGACAATCCAGTCTAAAAAGAGGGCACCCGGCTCCCCTGCTCGACCAGCTTGATTTCGTTTTAGGTGCTGTGCTGGCCTCATGGTTTCTCTTAGGTGAAATAGACTATCCGCGCTTTTATGTTCTGATATTCATAACCCCCGCAATACATGTTCTTGGTAATATCATGGCATGGGCTCTTAAGATGAAGAAAAAACCATGGTGAAAAAAATCAAATTCGACAAAACAATAATAATCAGCTCCCTGCCTTATGCGGTGGAGCTGGCTGGCGCAGTAATCATCCTGATAGCGGTGGGGTATCTGGTGGGGGGATTATTTAACGAAATCGCTAAAGCCCTGGGCATGTTTATGGGAGCAACCCTTGGGTTGATATACTTCCTGTATAGGACAACAAAAAGATTCAGTAAACAACAAGATCCTTGATTTCCTCTGCCGGCAGCTTATGGTTCAGTCCAACAGCTATTCTGCGCAGATTCAGTATCTCAGCCTCTTTTATGTTAAGAAACGCAAGCAAAACGCCGATATTGAATATGTTTTTTACAAGAAGCATCCTGTTAGCAAGCAAAAGATTTTCTTTCAGCACCCGCTCAAAGATAAAAACACTGCCTGTTTTCTCGTAAACAGATAAGCCATTACCCAATAATTCACCGTATTGAGTATCAGACATTTTGGAGACAACATCAGCCACATCCTTGCACCTCAAACACTCATCAATCAACTGCCTGCGTAGTTTATGATAGTGGGGTATGATATAATCAGCTGAGTTCTCCATGCCAAGGGTTCTGAAAACAGTTGAGATGTTTAAGGTATCGACCTCTAATCCGATGATATCTCGTGCTTTGCTTTTATCGGATGAATCAAGCAGATTCATGGTTTCATAGAGTAGGCTAAAGTGGTGTTTATCCAGCATAATGCTGTAGAGGAAAATATTGTTTGTTTTCGCATAATCCTCTGATACAGACTCCAGTATTTTCTCGTATTTTGTCCCCTTGAAACCGGTCACCAGCTTCTCCATGTCATTAGCATCTTTTACCCGGCTGAAACCGTTGGCCATCTTCCTGGATAAAAGAACCTTAAATGGTTCCCTGTTCTGGGGTTTAGAGTTTATTATACCCTTTATGGCGTTGATTTCGTTTCTGTTTGTTCTAGCACCCATAAAAGGCTTGGCTCTATCATGGGTGAGTGAATAAATTTTGTTTGAGTTATTCACAAGATGGGTGTGTAACGCATGTTCAACCACCTTCTGGGTGTGTTTTTTTATGTCAAAGAGCTCCGGATAACTGTGCTCTTCCAGAAAACCCATGAAGCTGCTTAAATCCTCAAGCCTGCAAGCCCTCTCTAAATCGGCTTTGGATAACAGATTGCTTTTCATGGCCCTTATGCGGGCGTTGGCGTAAGCATAATTTTTTATTTGCGCGATACTCATGTTCTCACCAAATCTAGGTAATAAAAACAAGACTGCGCAGAATAAATACTATCTGCGCATCTTTATTTTGTTGAAAGGATGCATCAGGCACCTATTCCGAAGAGTATCATTAAAGCAACCAATAGTCCGTATATGGCTATTGTCTCTGCGAAGGCCACAAACACAAGTGCTCTGCCGAAAACCTCGGGTTTCTCTGCTATGGCTCCAACCGAAGCCGAGCCTGCTACGCCAACACCGTATCCGGCTCCGAGAGCTGCAACACCGATAGCCAATGCGGCTGCCATCTCTTTACCTGATGGTGTTGCTGATTCCGTGTTTTCTTGCGCTGCGACTATCCCCGCTAGCAAAAGCAGTGTAGTGCATGCCATCAATATCTTTCCTAGCTTCATTTTTTGTCGTTCACCTCTATTTGTTTAAAATATTATGTTTTTTTAAAATATTAATCGAATAAAATTGTGTATTATCGTCCAATCAGAGTATATATTCTTTTTATTGTGAATGGCTGATATTTATTTCCCTCCGCGTCAAAAAACTTCGTGAACCACTCATAATAGTGAAGCCTCAGAGTGTGCAGGAAAACAATAAGACCCTCCAATCCAATAATCAAAAAAGTGCCGATAAAAATAAAAACAAACCATATAATACCCTCAACAGAAACCATCTCACCCAAAACCAGATTATGATGATTTATGCCCGTAAACGTCCCCACAACACTGAACAAGGCAACAAAAAGCCCGGCATGAACAAGCAACAAGGCAAACATACGGCCATAGGATAAGGTATTCGAAAGAAAAATCAAAACCGTGTCAAACGCCTCAAAGCCCCCCTCAGCCAGTTGAGCCCCGATTTTGCTCACATCAATCCTGGGCAGATGAACCAGAACCCCCGAGAATGCAAGAACCACAAGAGGCAGCACAATAAGAGGCAGGAAAGCCATATTCCCCACCCAGCTTATTACGTCCATCCCATAAGACTGGAAACTCATTAAACCAAAAGCAACCGTACCATAGTAAAGCCAGAGCTTGGTTATCGGCTCAAACAACGCATGAAGTAATTCCCCCTTAGCCAGAAGCTTCACCACATCCATAAACAAACCAAGACCGATGTGAACCATCCCCACGCCAAAAATAAACAACAACAGGGTCGTAGGAGCCTCAAGAGGTGATGTCCAGACCGGATGAATTATACCATGTAAACCGAAAAAATCACCATACAATACGCCGAAAACCATCGCAGACAAACCAGAAACGGTTAAAACAAAACCCAGATCCCTAGTGCCCTTACTGGCCATGGAAAAAAGAATCAAGCCAATCAACCCCACCATGAAACCATGTCCTACATCCCCGAACATCAAACCATATATGAAGGGGAAAGTCAAAGCCAGAACAGGGGTGGGATCCAGCTCATTATATGAAGGTAAGCCAAATGTGGAGGTAATAACCTCAAAAGGCTTGAAAACGCTGGGATTATCCAAAAAGGTTGGAACCCTATCATCTTCCTTTGGGTTCTCGACCCTGATGAACACATTCTCATCTGTTATCTTTCTTATCCTGCGCAAAATATCCTGTATGCTTCTTTCAGGAACCCAGCCCTGCAAAACATAAACCCTTTTTGTTTTACCCAGCAGGTTCTCGGCGTCATCTATGTTTTTCTCTATTAAAACAAGCTCTCGCATAACCAGCAAATCAATCCTGTATTGTTCGCTTCGACTTCTAAGCCCTGCCGTTAGTTTCTCCTTCTCCTTTTTTATGTCATCAAGCTCTGTGTTTAACTCATCTATGGCTCTAACGGGGTCGCCCACGTAACCTTTTAATGCAACGGGCCTGAAATCAATGCCAGATATTAGCTCATCCAGTTTATCTGTGTTTTCTATCAGAGTTGAAACGACAGAGGGTATGAGACCGCCGATATTCTGCTTTGAGGCATGAAAGATATACTCCTTCCCGAAGGCTTCATCCAGTTTCGCAACCAGTTTAGATCGGTACTCTGGTGCAAGAAGACCGGATAATGTAACCAGCATCCCTGAAGCCCCAACCCAATCAGCTTTTAAGTCAACAGCCTTAAGCACCCTAAGCCGCTCGATATCGCCTTTGATTTCCTCTTCTCTAGCAGATAACTCAATGAGCTTATCGTTTGCAGCAAGAGTTTTGGCTTCGATTTTTTGGAATTTATCTGCCACCCCCGATAACTGCTCGGTTGAGGATTTCTCGGTTACCGCAATCTTGTCTTCAATGATTTTTAGCTCGCCAAAGGCGTCGTGTTCTTCTGTTATGCCCAGTAAATCAATAACATGGTTTATCCTGCGTAAAAGCTCAGTACATTGCTCAGAATCCATGGGTTCCTGCTCCACCTCTATTTTGGTGTCCTTTATATCCAATATATGAACGACCCCCATTTTGCTGAGTTCACGCATGACATCCTCAACGTAGCGGTCTAAGACCCCCAATCGAACCTTCTTCATGGACACTGGTTTGAACATCGTAGATATTATTGATTTAATTTATCATTATAATTAATTATAGTTACAGATAATTATAACTCAATTATAGTAAATGAAGTAATAAAAATGGTAAAGATAAAGCCCTTTACTCTAACATTCGCAATCATGGTGTTATTCTGGATGCTGCTGTCCGCAAGAATCGACTTACTGCATATCAGCGCCGGAGTAATCGGTAGTCTGCTCGTAGCGTACTACTCCAGCGATTTACTGATAGCAGAAGATAAAACAAACACCTCACTAAAAAAAATAATCCAAGCCCTCAAATACCTGATTTACCTGGGATACAGCATAATACTCGCCAACCTGGATGTAGCGTATCGGGTTTTACATCCCAGCATGCCCATCAACCCCAAGATTATAGAATTCGATACGCAGCTTAAAGGGGATATAGGGAAAACAACACTCGCCAACTCAATAACACTCACACCCGGGACAATAACCATAGACGTAAAGAAAAACAGGTATTTTGTCCACTCACTATCGGATAAATCGGCGCAGGAGCTATTAGATGGCACGATGAGAACCAGATTGGTGGAGATATTTGAGGACGAAACATGATGCAAGAAATATTCGAGTACACAACATTATGCCTGCTGGCCACCACCCTGCTCTGCCTCTACCGGGCGATAGTAGGACCCGAACCATGGGACAGGGCGATAGCCATAAACGTAGTAGGCACTAAAACAATCATAATAGTGGTGCTCATAGGCTACCTGTTTGACAGCCTCTATTTTGTCGATGTCGCAATAGTATACGCGCTATTTAATTTCATATTAACGGTGGCACTATCTAAACAAATAGAGTTCGGGGGATTATAGGAAATGATGGATTGTATTATGGATGGGGTGACGGTATTGTTTCTTGCCGGGGGGTTGTTTTTTTTCATAACCGCCACCATAGGATTGCTTAGATTCCCAGACCTCTACACCCGACTTCATGCGACCGGGAAAGGAGACACCCTAGGAGCAAGCCTAATATTGCTCGGGCTTGGATTATATTCTGGCATATCAACCACAACAGCAAAGCTTCTCATAATGATGATATTCATAATGCTCACATCCCCGGTGGCAACACATACGATATCCAGGGCAGTATACAACAAAGGAGTTAAGCCCTGGGTAAGGGAGGTGGACGGATGAACTCTCCGATAGAAATAGATTTCATACTGCTGGTTTTTCTGGTATTAATATCCTATGCCGCCATAAGGATGAAAAACCTATTAAGCGCCACAATACTGCTGTCCGGATACAGCCTCATCATGGCATTAACTTGGGTGGTGCTCAACTCCCCTGATGTCGCGTTCACCGAAGCCGCGGTAGGAGCCGGGGTGACGACCTTCCTTTTCATAGCAGCATTATCTAAAACAATGGTGATGGAAGAGAAATGACTAAAATCAAATACGCTTCGCTGATGTCGCTTTTGGCCGTGAGCGCCATCCTGATATACGTGGTAGAGGACATGCCCAGCTTCGGTGACCCGGATAACCCAGCAAACAAACACGTAATACCAAGATACATAAATAACTCAGAAACAGAAGGCGGAGCCCCAAACATTGTAACAGCAATACTAGCCAACTACAGGGGATACGATACCCTAGGGGAGACAACAGTCATATTCACGGCAGGGATAGCGGTGATGATATTGTTTATGAGGTGGAATAATGGGTGAAAAAGAAGTGGAATCTCTGGTAGCCAGAACAATATCAAGGATAATGATTCCATTCATCCAATTATTCGGCATCTACGTAATAGTGCACGGGGAAACATCACCCGGCGGGGGATTCCAGGGCGGGGTGATTCTTGGAACAAGCATGATATTATATGGCATAGTATACGGCCTGTCTAAAGCAAAAAAACGGGTATCAAAAAAGCACCTCATAATCCTCATAAGCCTAGGAGTATTGATATATTCAGGGATTGGTTTAATGGATATGCTTTCCGGGGGCAAATACCTGCAATACGATAGCTTGCCCCTGCCTGTTGACGCCCACGAGACAACGGCACTCTCAATACTCGGGGTGGAACTGGGGATTGGATTAACCGTTATGTCGGCGACGATAATACTTTTCATATACTTAGCGGGTGAGAGAATTGGAGCTGGAATGGATAATTGGTAAATACAATTACTGGGTTTTCGTTTTATTGGTGGTCATAGGATTCTATGCCATGACATCCAAAAAAAACCTGATAAAAAAGATTATCGGCATGAACATAATGCAGACAGCCATCTTCCTGTTTTACATATCCGCGGGATACATCAAGGAGCTTTCGGCCCCCATACTGGTCGAGCACGCGACAGGATACGTAAACCCACTCCCCCAAGTGCTGATTCTGACAGCCATCGTGGTTTCGGTTAGCACCACAGCAGTAGCTCTCACAATAATAATCAAGATATACCAGGAATACAGGACACTGGACGAAGACAAAATAATGGAGGCAAACCAATGAACACAAACCTCCCGGTACTCATAGTCATAATACCCCTGATGAGCTCATTCATAATGCCTGTTGTGGGTTTAATACGCAGAAGATACTGCCATATCCTATCGTTTATAGCAACCTCGGCTGTTTTCATCCTGGCAATAATGCTAATCAAAAACGTTACATTACACGGGACTTTAAGCTATCACCTGGGGAACTGGGAGCCCCCCTGGGGCATAGAATATGTCATAGACAACCTCGGAGCTTATATGGCTGCAATCATAGCCTTCATCGGATTATCCATAAGCGTGTACTCCAAGAAAAGCATAGAAAAAGAACTAAACAAAAATCTTGTATTCTACTATACGCTGCATATGCTGCTTCTGACGGGATTGCTGGGTATCGTCGTAACAGGCGACATATTCAACCTGTATGTTTTCCTTGAGATAAGCTCGCTATCCGCTTACGCTCTCATAGCCCTGGGAGAAAAAAGACAGGCGCTTACAGCAAGCTTCAAGTACCTTATACTGGGAACAATAGCGGCCTCATTCATCCTCATCGGTATCGGATTCCTATATGCCGTAACAGGCACACTAAACATGGCAGACATGTCGCTTCATCTTGAGGAACTCTACGGCTCAAGGGTTGTTCACGCAGCCGCGGTACTGATAGTCGTAGGCTTAAGCATAAAAATAGCGCTCTTCCCGCTTCACAGCTGGCTGCCCAACGCATACACCCACGCCCCATCAACGGTGAGCGCCCTAATAGCCGCCCTCATGTCCAAGGTAGGCGCATACATGATGATAAGATTACTCTATGATGTTTTCACTATAAACTTTTTTATCGAAACCATGCCTGTCGGAGAAATACTCTCATGGACGGCCGCCATAGCCATAATAGCCGGCTCCATAAGCGCAATAGCCCAGAAAAACATCAAAAGAATGCTCGCCTACAGCAGCATAAGCCAGATAGGATACATTGTATTGGGCATAGGATTAGCTAACACAGCCGGGTTGACCGGAAGCCTCCTGCACATACTAAACCATGCGCTGATGAAGGGGTGCCTGTTTCTGGCTGTTGGAGCAATCATATACAAGACAGGGATAAAAAACATAGGGGACTTCAACGGCCTAGGGAAAAAAATGCCTTACACCATGGCTTTTTTCGCCATCGCCTCACTTTCCATGGTCGGAGTACCGCCGCTTTGCGGTTTTTTTAGCAAGTGGTATCTTGCTCTCGGCTCAATCGAAGCCGGCAGATGGATTTTCGCGCTCGTGATACTATCAAGCAGCCTATTAAACGCCGGGTACTTCTTCAGGGTTCTTGAGAAAGCATACTTCGGGGAACAAAATAAAATAGATAAAACAATAGCTCCAGCAAGCATGCTAATACCCATGCTGGTATTAGCGGCAGCGTGCATAGTATTCGGGATACTGGTTTACATGATACTACCCTATGTGCAATACACGGCAATATCATTGATTCAATAAAAAAAAAAAGATGGATGTAATATCAATCAAGCCCCTGCTAGCTGTTTTCATATCAGCGGCAGCCTCGGTGCTGATTTTATTAAGCGATAAAAAAAGAAACCTGCGCGAAACATGGACCATGATAGCAGCCACATTAAAGTTCATAATAATAGCATCAATGATACCCGCTGTTTTAGAGGGAAACAACATATACTATAAGCTATTCAACATACTGCCAGGGATACCCTTCGCATTCAGGGTTGACGCCTTCGGCCTGCTTTTCGGTGTGCTCGCATCGTTTCTTTGGATTCTGACATCAGTTTATTCGATAGGGTACGTGAGAGGACTTGCCGAACACGCCCAGACCCGATACTTCGCATCCTTTGCAATAGCATTATCCTCAACAATAGGGGTTGCCTTCGCAGCCAACCTGCTGACGCTTTTCGTGTTCTACGAGATACTGACCCTCATAACATACCCTCTTGTCATACACAAACAGAGCGCCAAAGCCAAATCAGCGGGCAGAAAATACCTCGTCTACACCCTCAGCGGAGGGGTTGTATTGCTTTTCGCCATAATAGCAACATACTCGTTGACAGGATCGCTGGGTTTCACACCAGGGGGTTTCCTATACGGATACGGCAGCGTATTAGGCCTGCAGATACTGTTCGCAGCATACATCGTAGGCTTTGGTGTGAAGGCGGCTTTCATGCCACTGCACTCCTGGCTTCCATCAGCCATGGTAGCCCCAACACCGGTTAGCGCACTACTGCATGCGGTAGCGGTTGTGAAAGCCGGCGTATTCGGCGTGGTGAGAACAATATTTTTCGTCTTCGGACCCACACTCGTATCCAAGCTGGGCGTGGGCATACCACTAGCCTATTTCGTAGCCTACACAATACTCGTGGCCTCAATGTTTGCGTTAACGCAGGATAACCTGAAAAAGATGCTAGCCTACTCCACCATAAGCCAGCTGTCATACATCATCCTTGGGGCGGCATACGTCAACCCAGCAGGGCTTTTTGGCGGGGTCATGCATATCGCACACCATGCCTTCATGAAGATAACATTGTTTTTCTGCGCCGGAGCAATATATGTGGCAACAAAAAAGAAAAACATAAGCGAGCTGGACGGCATAGGCAAAAGCATGCCTTACACCATGGCCGCCTTCAGCATAGCTGCTTTTGGTATGGCGGGTTTCCCGCCCGTCTGCGGATACCTCAGCAAATGGTATCTGCTTTTAGGCTCTGTTGAAGCAAACCAGCTGCCCTTGGTCGCGGTTTTGCTCTCAAGCGCGCTGCTTAACGTCGCCTATTTTTTCCCGATAATATACCGTGCCTACTTTAAGCAAGCAAAAACCAAAACAAAAAAGAATGAGGCACCAGCACTCATGCTCATACCTTTAACCCTGACAGCAGCAATATCGATTATACTCGGTTTATGGCCTGATGCACCCGGGTTCTTCTACGGGCTTGTTGAGCTCATGGCAAAAAACATATTCGGAGGCATATGATATGATAAATAAAATACTCACATACGGGAACCTGAAAAAAATGTTTATCGCATCTCTCGTATTAATCTATCTAGCGGATCTGCTCATACCCAAACACCATATCGTCGTCTCATGGGAGGCACTTCCCGGTTTCTACTCAATATACGGTTTCCTAAGCTGCGTGCTAATAGTACTCGTATCCAAGTTACTGGGCATATGGCTGCAGAAAAGGGAGGAATACTATGAGTGAGCTATCATCACTTTTGAACAGCGGAATCCACCCAGGAATAATCTTAGTTTTGGGTGCTTCCCTCATCCCGCTTTTCGGAGGCAAGCTAAAGAAAGCAGTTCTCGTATTAATACCCGCAGCAGCCTTCATCAGCCTAATGTTTCTACCACACGGAGCACACTGGGGATTTGATTTCCTGGGCTATGAGCTGATATTCGGCAGAGTAGACAACCTAAGCCTGTGCTTTGGATACATTTTCACGTTAATGGCCACACTTGGGATGGTATACTCCCTGCACCTGGACGATGACGGACAGCATATTTCAGCACTGCTTTACGTTGGAAGCGCTTTGGGTGTGGTTTTCACAGGAGACTACTTCACTTTATTCATCTGCTGGGAGATTATGGCGCTCGCATCCCTTATGCTGATATGGTACAAAAGAGATGAACCCTCAAGGAAGGCAGGATATAGATACATCATGGTGCACGCATTCGGAGGCTCCGTGCTGCTGGCTGGCATAATAATGCAGGTAGCCCAAACAGGTTCAATCGCATTCGATGCGGCTGACAGCGGAATGCTATCATCAAATCTTATACTCCTTGGGTTCCTTGTTAATGCAGCTGTTCCGCCGCTGCATGCATGGTTATCTGATGCGTACCCCGAGGGCACTGTAACCGGGGCCGTGTTCCTGAGCGCCTTCACAACCAAAACAGCAGTATACGTTCTCATAAGAGGATACCCCGGGTGGGAGATACTAATCTGGCTGGGAACAATAATGTCAATATACGGCATAATATACGCTATCCTGGAAAACGACATGCGCAGGATACTCGCCTACAGCATA
Source organism: Candidatus Altarchaeales archaeon ex4484_96 (assembly GCA_002254405.1). Taxonomy (GTDB): domain Archaea; phylum Altiarchaeota; class Altiarchaeia; order IMC4; family QMZM01; genus EX4484-2. The sequence continues at coordinate 10,231 of NJDH01000003.1, read as the reverse complement.
ATAAACCAGGTAGGGTTTATGGTCGCAGGCGTAGGCATCGGAACAGCGCTCTCACTCAACGGCTCCACAGCACACGCGTTCGGCCACATATTATACAAGGGGCTGCTTTGGATGTCTGCTGGAGCAGTATTATACATGACCGGCAAAAGAAAATGCACCGAGCTGGGGGGACTATACAAGAGCATGCCGTTGACATTAATATTCTGCCTCATAGGGGCGGCATCCATATCTGCGTTCCCGCTATTCAGCGGTTTCACAACCAAATCCATGATAATATCAGCCGCAGCCAACCAGCATCTGATACCTGTGTTCATGCTGCTGCAGCTTGCCTCAGCAGGAGTATTCCTTCATGCGGGGATAAAATTCCCTTATTTTGTGTTTTTCGCCAAAGACTCAGGCATCAGAACAACAGAGCCCCCGAAAAACATGCTTTATGCTATGGGAGGAGCAGCATTCCTTTGCATACTTCTGGGAGTGTACCCGCAGCTGTTGTATAATATTCTGCCCGCTCAAATCGAATACAACGCCTACACAATAGACCACGTCGTGCAGCAGCTTGAGCTATTATTTTATTCAGCTCTTGCTTTTTTCGTGATGCTCCCGCTGCTTAAAAGAAAAAACACCATATCACTGGACACAGACTGGTTTTACCGGAAACTTGCGAAAGGATTTATGTGGTATTGTGAGAAACCCCTCACCTATTATGCCAAAAAAATAGATGATACAGCCTCCAGAACAGCATACATTTTTCTTTGGTTCACCAAGAACCCGGTGAACGCGATCGGGGTTTTCAGGGACATGCTTTATGTCACAGTACTTGAGATGGCTGGCTCAGATAAAGCAGGCGCGTTTGAAAAAAGAATAGAGCAACAGAAGGCCTTGCATTTCAGCAGGGAAGAGCAGATAACCATCGGGATGGCTGTTTTCCTTTTAACGATAATACTACTAATCTATCTCCTAATATACACCATAGGATAAAAAAAATCAGCAATAAAAGCTCAGTATCCTCGTCCCGGTGACCAGGTAGTTTATTAAAGCCAATGCCAGCAGTATAACCATCAATGCTATAATAACCGAGATGAGCATGTTTCTCGCCCTAGTCCTTTGCGCGGGTGAATCGGAGACAATCCAGGTAATACCGGCCCATAGTATCATCAACAACCCAACCGCTGCGATGATATACATAAGCACCCTGATGAAGAGGCAACCAACATAGAGGGCGGTGCATACCACCTCCTCCAGCTCGTCTGCGGGGCTGCTGCAGTCTACAGGAGCTATGGAAAGGGGGATACACTCGGGGTTAATCTGCATGAAGCCATGTTCGCTGACGAATAACTGCACCAGCTGCAGGGCTATTATGGTGACAGTGAGCCCGACGAGTATGGTGATGATTCTATTCCTCTGCTTGACTCTTTGCTCGGGGCTTTCTGATGTCATCCACCGGTATCCTGCAACAATAATCAATATGGCCGCTATCATCCCAGCTATTGACTCAAGTATTTTAACCATCAAACAACCCAGCGTGTTAGCCAGTGTAACTACCTCTCCGGTGTCTGTGCCGCTACAGTCCAAGGAGAGCGCGGAATCCAAGCCGGTTACAACAAAAACATTAACCAACTGCAAGGCTACCATAACAATCAACAGACCTATTATGGCATGAAGCAACCGGTCCCGGGCCTTAGTCCGCCCCTCATAGCTTTCAGAACTCATCCACGCTATGCCGGATAATAGTATCACTATCGTGGCGAGTATGGCGGCAACACCCTGAAGTATCCTGATGATGATACAGGCAAGCAACCTCAACTGCTCATTGAAGAATATGCCAAGTATGTCAACCCACCCGGGACACAGGTTAGTGTATAGTTCATCCACGTGGAAGAAGTCTACCAGAATAGAATCGAATATCCCGCTTATCAGCGGGCCGATAATAGGTATAACATCCACCATATCAGATAGTAAAGCTATCAGGGAGAGGGCATCCACTATGGATGTGGCGAGTATGACAATAATCAACCCTATCAGGGCATGAAGCACCCGGGCCTTAACATAAGACCTTTGCTCTGTTGAATCCGAGCCAATCCACTTCAAGCCAGCCACCACAATGATTATGGCAGCAGCCGCTATTGCCACAATCTGCAGCATCCGAAGAATATAGCAGAAGATAAACCACAGCTGGGCGAACAAGATGCCCAATCCAATGAATGCATCGGTTCCACCCCCAGCACCCAGGTAATAAAAACAGGTTATGATGTAGGGCTCACCGAATAGGGAACCCAGGAAGTCAAAGAAGCCCCCCATACCAAAAGCCCCTGAAACCAATGCAGTGGATAAGGCCATAACAAGCTGCGAGGCTACCTGAATCAGGATGTACCCAATCAAGGCCTTGATGATAATCCACTTAGCAACATTACGGTCTTGGGGACTGTCCGATGCAATCCACCTCAAGCCGGCATATACTATAATCAAGGCTATGATTATGCCCGACAAAAAGAAACCCCCGAGAAGGATGATACACAAGAACGCCTTGACTATGTCCAGAACATCATCCAACTCGTCAGAAGCTATCTGGCATTGGGTTCCAGTCATCCCGGGTGCGATGAATGTGTCGTCTATCACCCCCCCGGAGACGGCGCTTATCAGGGCATAGATGATGTTTGTTGAAATCAGTATAACCAGTATTCCTATTATACCATAGACCACCATCCTCTTGGACTGCAGCCTGTCCTCGGGGCTGTCGGAGATAGCCCACCTGAATCCGGCAGCCATAATAACCAAGACAAGAATCAAAGCAGAAAGCGACTGGAAGAGTGTAATAATAACACATAACACCGTGTTTATTGGGTCTGTAACTTTTAGAAGCTCTGAGAAGGTGCCCGCACCTATTTGAGCAACACAGTTGTTGGTGAATATCGCAGCAGTAGCATCCTCAATTGAGGTAATACCCCCACCGCTGAAGAGAGCTGATATGAGATTCATGGCGATAAGTATAATAATCAACCCGACAACCGTCTGCGCTGCCAGGATTTTAGCCCGGTTTCTCGCAACCGGGTCGTCGCTTGAATAAAAATATATTCCCGATAGAATGATGACAAGTGATGCGAGTACTGCAGCAACGAAGTAGACAATAACTATCACAATGCAGGCAACATTATGCAAGGTCATCCGGATATTTTCTAAGTCAATTGGAGCAGAGGATGTTATGGAACAGTCAATTGAGTTCAAAGACAGGGTGCCCACCACACCAGAGAGAGCCGTGTTAATAAAGGCTATTGCGGTGAAAACCACCAGAAATCCCACTATTGTGTAGGCTATCATGTTGCGGGCCTTGATTCGTTCCTCAGGGCTATCCGATAAAATAAAGCGGACCCCGGATAAGGCAACTATCGCTACTGCAAGCAATATCGCAGAATACTGGAATAATCTTAATCCAATGCAGGCAACATAGGTGATGGTGTCTGATATCCCCGGGGGGGCATTTGCCATCAAATTACAATCGAATGTGTAGGGTATTGCTGAATCAATGATAGAGCCCAGAAGCAAGAGCACCAGATTCACCACCAGAAAACCTATTACTACATACACCATGATGTTTCTGGCGCGTATCCTGTCTTCCGGGCTGTCTGAGCCAACCCACATGATGCCCGCCAGAGTCAAGACCACAGCAGCTAAAAGTATGGCACCCAGCTGAAGCACCCGATAAAGAACGCAGGCCACAGTATTTATGGGGTTATATATTGTTGTATCCCAGGTGGTCTCACATCCTATGACAAATATTTTTCCTGTATCAATCCCAAAGGATATAAAGGCATTCACAAGCTGGATTACTATCATCGTCACGATAAGCCCGAGCAAAGCGAACATCACTATTTTTTTGGCTAGGGCTCTCTGGCTGCTGCTGTCGGATGAAATCCACATAATACCCGCTAGGGTTATTGCCAGAACAGATGCGATAACACACAACAACTGAACCAACCTAAGGATGATGCAGATGGTGTAGCGCACCAGATGAATTATCTCCCCGCCCGCACTGCTCTTACATGTCTTTAAGCAGTCATCCAACCCAGATTGGGCTGATACAGTGTATACCATGGAGCCAAACAGCATGAATGCTAAGAGAAACAATAACAGTTTCTGGCACCTAAACACCCTATTAAACACCTTCATATTGATATTTCAACTCCATATTTTTTAATGTTTCTCATTTTACGGACAACAACAACATTGATAGCCAGGACCAGCATAGGATTGTGCTTCACACCAAGCATCGCCGGCTGGAGTGTGCGTTAGCGTGAAGGTAGGTCCTGTACAAGCCCCAGGAATACCCACAGATATGTCACAACCCGCTGAACCAACCATACAATATGATGCTTGACCACAAGCATATGGTGCGTCACCGCAGGAGCCGACGGCGGCACAAACTTGTATGCAACTTAACGTTGTGGTTGTAACACCGGTGGTGGTGGTCGTAGCTGTGGTGGTCGTCGTGCCGCCGCCTCCGCCGGGTATGGGGCTTGGCTCCCCGTGGTTGTCGATACAATCATCCACACAGAGCTTGTAGGCATCATCACACGTTGATACCCCCATGCCTGCTTGGGTAACAACAGCCTGGATGAACTGTATCGCAATCAAGGCAATAATAAAGCCGATAATCGCCGCAGCAACCATGTTCTTGCCCCGGGCCCTATCGCGGTCGCTATCTGAGCTAATAAACATGAAACCACCAAACAACACCATAATCGCCGCAACAACAGCCACAACCGAACGAAGAACATTATAGATTATGCACAAAACATTCTCAACAAGAGAAACAATATTAGAGGGTGTTACTCCAACACCACAGGTAAACGACAAAGCAGACCCGCCAAATACGGTGCCAAGATACTGCAGACCAACAATAGCCACAATCAAGCCCATAATAGCCACAATAGAGGCATATTTCGCAGACGCCCTCGCCTCCGGGCTGCCCGAGGTAATCCAGATGAAAGCGGAGGCTATCAAAGCAATGGTAGCGATTAAACCCGCCACCGCCACAAGAACATTCTTAACCGTGCAAAGGGTATAGTTTATTAAATCAATTATGTCACTCTCGGTCCCGCTCGCGCAGGTCCAAGAGAGCCCAGATGAATACGTGGGGCTGAATAAATCAACCAGGAACTGGCTGCCGATTATGACAATAATAGCGCCCACCACCGCAGCAAAAGCCAAACTCTTCGCCTTATTTCTCGTGGAGGAATCCTCAGCTATTATCAACAAAATCCCGGCAACAGCAACCATCAAAACAGCAATAACCCCCGCAATACCTTTTATGATAAGTAAAACCATGCAAACCGTATACTGTGCAACATCACCCAACTTCCCAATATCTAAACGATCATAACCCGCACAAGTAAAAGTCAGCAGAGTATCCAACGCGGATTCATAGCTTATACCAGACCAGGAAAATAAAAAGTTGAGCAGATTCAATCCAATCAAGACCAAAAGGATACCTGCCAAGACATTAATTGCCATGGACCTTGACTTCACTCTCTCATCAGGGTCTTCCGAGGTCATCCACATTATCCCTGCGGCCATGAACACAATCATGCCAATAAGAGCGAATAGAAACTGGAAAACCCGGACAATGATGCAGATGGGTCCGCCAATTATATCCCTTATTTTTTGTGTTTTCAATATGGCATCAGCCCAGCTGCATGGTTGATGCGCATCTATTATGCCCACCGCCACCCCGATAACGTTAGCGAGCTCCAAAGCCAGTATGACTATAACAACCCCGATAAGGATGTTGGCAAGTTTTTCCTTCACCTCCGCCCGATCCTCGGCATTATCTGAGATAATCCACTTTAAAGCCGCTAAAGTAAACATCAAAACAGCCAAGAAACCAACAATTCCCTCGATAATAACCAGGATATAACAGGCCACCTCAACGACCTTATCCCGGATAGCCGCTATCTCAGCTGAGATATCAGCCCAAACAACAGAAGACAGAACCAACAATAACAACAAAAAAACCAACACCTTCCGCCCAGAGGAACAAGGGAATAACAAAAAAGAACCCATCACATAGGGTATATGTTTTTTATATTTTAAATATCTGCGGGTTTCCCACCCTCATCCGGATGGCCGACAAGCTCCTTAAAAGACGCTGAAATCACATACAAACCATAAGACAACAAAATCGCCATAAACAAACCCACTATCTCATAAACCGTGCCAACCAACCCCGCTAAACCCTCAGGCAACAAAAAAAAATCCAGATAATCCCGCATAAAACCAAAAACCTCCTTAAGAGACCACACAATAATAGCAAGCATCACAATCCTCAAACCCCGGATAACCGTCTTAGACTTCAAATACAAAATCGCGCTCATCGAATGAAAAGAAGAGCTCTCCCGAATATAAACAACCGCATCACGGATAATATAGAGACAGATAAGCAAAACTAAGATATTCAAGAGACTCAACAAAACATTCAGGTTGAATAAGTCAAGGTTCATATTCCATAAAAAAAACTACAGCATCTTATCCCTTCTCCAATTGCGGTTGGATTTAGGGCTATCCCTAACACGGCGATTCGTTTTAGCGAACACCCACACAGGCGCCCTCTTACGTTTCCGGTTTTCCTTCACCAGCCTCTTCTTGGTAGTGAATGATTTATTACGCGACATCCTGTTAATAAAATACGTTTTAAACTATATAATATAACACTCTCTTCTAAAAGAACAACCCCCACATTTAACCCGATTCCCATGCGGACAGAGCGATGGGACAAAACCCCCTAAAACATCAACAATCCCGTCCCGCGCCTCCAAAACAGCACCCCTCAACTGTTTCGTGTGCTTAACAGGCCGCCTATCAAAAGCTCGAACATACTCTATGAAAGAAAAAGATAAGTCTATATCAGATTCATGCTCTAAAAGCATAGCATACGCTTGAGCCTGAACGCGGGCGCCCCACCAGATACGTGATGGAATCGCACCTGATTTGATAACTGAAGGATAAAGCACCCCCCGGTCTGAGTAGACCTTATCTATTCTCCCGGATAAACCAAGCTCATCCGAGCCCACATAATAATCAACCCGCAGGGGGGTGACTTCCGATAATGTTTTCTCCAACCCCGCCGATTCAATCATATAAACCAGTTTGCTGACCAGAGAATCCAAATCATCAATTATGTCAGTCTCAGCCCCCCTTAAAAGCAGAAAAGCGCCTGTTTTATCGGGTGATTTATCAAACAAATCATGGTGTTTGCGGGGAAAACACCCGGCAATATCTTTTATCTCATCCAGAATAAGTTCTCTCACATCCAAAGTATCTGAGGCTTTGCTTAGGATATCCGGCAGCCTCATAGACAAATCCCGCCATAAGGCATCCAATATAAGCTTTCCATATCTATCAGGTGAAGGTTTATCTTCATAACCAAGAACACGTGATAGATAAATAACCCGGGGGCAGTAGATAAACCTGTTGATGTCCGAGACATAAACCTTTGGTTTCATTATAACACCCTAAGAGCGTTTTCGTTTTCCACCACCACCTCAAGGCCGCCCTCGTATAATTCCACCACACCGATAAGCTCGATTGATGAATTAATTTTTAGTTCATCCCCGAAGCAGGAGGCTGATGAGTAAGGCAGGTATATCTTGTTTTCTCCTGTATCGTCTGCAAGAGAGAAGGTTATGGAGCCTCCTTTAAATCGGTGGATTTCGGTTATGTTGCCTTTCAGGTGGACGTTTTTTCCAAGCGATGAGGCCCCTATGTTTATGCATTCGGATAAGGGGGGCTCTATTGTTTCGGTTATGTAGGCCATAAGCAGAAGGCCGGTTATTGAGAGTGCGAGGGAGAGATAGAGGAATCTAGACTCCATTTTGCTTTAATTAACTCTAAAGAATATGGAATCAGGGAAATAAAAATAGAATACAACATAAACCACACAATAAACTACACAGCAGCCTTGGTGGCCTTCTTGCGGTTCTTGCGCCTAATCTTGCCCACAGCACCGCACTTACGGCACTTTGTGGCCCCCAAAGGGTTGGTTGCGTTGCATTTCATGCACACCGCCTTAAAAATCCTGGCATCAGCCTCCTTAAACCTGCCCATTTTAACAAAACAATAAGAATCAATTATACACACCCAAGATATAAAAACAGATAATTTAAGCCCCGCATCCAATAAATTGTTGACGGAAAACATGGAAAAAATACTCATCATCGGATCAGGCCCGATAAAAATCGGCCAAGCCGCAGAATTCGACTACTCAGGAAGCCAAGCCTGCCTATCAATAAGAGAAGAGGGAATCAAAACCATACTAATCAACTCCAACCCGGCCACAATAATGACCGAACCAGACATAGCAGACATAATATACGTGGAACCCCTCATACCAGAGGTGGTCGCTAAAATAATAGAAAAAGAAAACCCAGACGGCATACTCCCCACAATGGGAGGACAAACAGCCCTCAACATAGCATCATCACTTTCGGCGATGGGTGTGCTCGAAGAACACAACGTGAAAATGCTAGGCACACCCATAGAAACAATAAAAAAAGGAGAAGACAGGGAATCATTCGCCCAACTAATGAAAGACATGGGCGAACCCATACCAGACAGCAAAGCAGTGAACAACCTCAAACAAGCACACGAGGCGGTTGAAGAAATAGGATACCCGGTAATCATCAGACCAGCCTACACTCTGGGCGGGGGGGGAGGTGGAATAGCATTAAACAAAGAAGAAGTTGAGAAAGTAACAACCCACGGACTACAACTCTCCATGATAAACCAGGTATTAATCGAAAAATCCATCGCAGGATGGATTGAAATAGAATACGAGGTGATGAGAGACACAGCCAACAACTGCATAACCATCTGCAACATGGAAAACCTCGACCCAATGGGCATACACACCGGCGAAAGCATTGTCGTAGCACCCGCCCAGACACTATCAGACCAAGTCAACCAGACCCTAAAACAAGCATCACTTAAAATAATCCGCGCATTAGGGGTTGAAGGAGGATGCAACATACAATTCGCCCTAGAACCCGAAACCATGGAATACATGGTAATCGAAGTAAACCCCCGGGTCTCGCGCAGCTCGGCTCTAGCATCCAAGGCAACAGGATACCCTATCGCAAGAATCGCGGCCAAAATAGCCTTAGGAAAAAACCTCGATGAAATACCCAACTCGATAACAAAAACCACCCCCTCCTCCTTTGAGCCAAGCATCGACTACATCGTCGTGAAAATACCAAGATGGCCGTTTGACAAATTCCGTAACTGCGATAGAACCATCGGCACACAAATGAAATCCACAGGAGAAGTCATGTCCATTGGCCGAACCTTTGAGGAAGCCCTGCAGAAAGCAGTCAGATCCCTTGACATAGGGCGAGACAGCCTTCAAGGCGTGGGTGAAACAAACCACAGAATAATAGACTCAAAACTTAATACAGCAAACGATGAGCGCCTATACTACATAATCGATGCAATAAAACAAGGATACAGCAACCAAAGAATATGCGAACTCAGCCAGATACACCCCTGGTTCATACAAAAAATAAGAAACATAACCGACACCAACAAAACAACGCTTGCTTTTTAATTCTGTAATCGAAAGATACTTACGCAACCAAAGCGGGGTTGAGCAGTCAGGAGTGCTCGCCGGGCTCATAAGAAAACCGTTTCTGCGAAACCCGGAGGTCGGTGGTTCAAATCCACCCCCCGCTATTTACATTCCTCTGTGGTTTTCTCTGTTGATTGAATAAAAGAAGTTAGGCACTACAATCTAGCTTTAGAAAAGCCCGACCAAAAACCAGATAAAAAGTTAGGCATTCCTTAGGTTCTTTTTCTTTTGTTTTTCCTTGGTTAGCTTATTTTATTGGGTTTCATTGAGTAACTTCACGTTCTTCAGCTTCCCTGACAACACTTTTCTTCGCAGATAAAGTGTCAAATTAACCAGGAGATTCGCGAGGAAAGACACGAAAAAGATGCCAGTGATGGCGTTTTTGCTCCAATGCCTTATCGGCCTGAGTTCTATGCCCTCCTTCAGGGCCCTGATAAACTTCTCAGCCTTATCCCTCTCCTTGTAGAGGTTAAGGATCTTCCCAGATTCAGAGTCAACAGAGCATTCCAGGATAAAGAAGCCCTCCATGCCGTTGATGTAGACGTTATCCAGGTCGGAGAGAGTTCTCTGCAGCTGCGGGATAAGCTCCACCCAACCCGCATCTGAAGGAATCCGCTG
>NJDH01000065.1 GCA_002254405.1 Candidatus Altarchaeales archaeon ex4484_96 | reverse complement strand
AAAAAAGAAAAAAAAACTAAATCTTTTTTGGAGTAATATCAATCACCATCCCCGCAGCAACAGTCTTGCCCATATCCCGAATCGCGAACCTCCCCAACTGAGGGAAATCCTTCGCTTTCTCTATACACAAAAGCTTCGTAGGCTTAACCTTAACCACAGCCACATCACCAGTCTTCAGAAACTGAGGATTCTCTTCCGCAACCTGACCAGTCTTCGGATCAATCTTTTTAACCAACTCAATAAACTGACAAGCCACCTGAGCCGTGTGCACATGAAACACAGGCGTATAACCCACCGTCAAAGCAGACGGATGCTGAAGTACAACAATCTGAGCCGTGAAATCCTCAGCAACAGTCGGAGGATTATCAACCGGACCACCAACATCGCCTCTTTTCAGGTCGTTCTTACCAACGCCCCGCACGTTAAAGCCCACGTTATCACCCGGGTTAGCCACAGACAACTGCTCATGATGCATCTCAATAGTCTTAATCTCACCGGTTGCACCCGAAGGCATGAAAACAAGCTTCTGACCGGGCTTCATCACACCAGTCTCCACCCTACCCACAGGCACAGTACCAACACCAGTGATAGTGTAAACATCCTGAATAGGCAATCTCAACGCCTTATCGATGGGTTTTGCGGGAACCGTAAGCTTATCAAGCGCCTCAATTAAAGTCGGACCCTTATACCAAGAGATATTAGCGCTCTTCTCCTTTAGATTATCACCCTTATAAGCCGAGGTAGGGATAAACGGAACCTCATCCAGCTTATAGCCGATGCTCTTCAAAAGATTACCAACCTGCTCCTCAACCTCCTTATACTTTGATTCATCATAGTTGATTGCATCCATCTTATTAACAGCCACAATCAACTGCCTAACGCCTAAAGTCTTAGCCAAAAACGCGTGCTCCTTCGTCTGAGGCTGAACGCCGTCTTTCACAGAACAAACCAAAACAGCAGCATCCGCCTGAGAAGTGCCGGTTATCATGTTTTTAACGAAATCCCGGTGACCTGGAGCATCAATGATAGTGAAAAAATTCTTGTTTGTGCTGAACTTCTTATGGGCTACGTCAATAGTCAAACCCCTCTCCCTCTCGTCTTTGAGAGAATCCATAACCCAAGCAAACTCAAAGGTTCCCTTACCCAGTTTCTCAGCCTCATCCTTGTATTTCTTCAAAACCTGCTCCGGCACCTCACCCAGCTCATAGAGTAAGCGACCTACAAGAGTGGACTTCCCATGGTCAACGTGTCCAATAAATACTAGATTTATATGTGGTTTCTCAGCCATATTAATACCTCCTTTTTGTCTCGCCTCGTAATTATTTACTGAATCGTAAATACGGATTAGTAATGTGTTTAAGTCTATAAAAATAGGCTCAACCCTCACTCCATATAATCAGACGGCTTAGGTACATCCCTCTTTAAGCCCTTCCTCTGGCGCACCCGCGAGATGATATCGTTTTGCAATTCCGTGGGAACCCTATCAAAGCCCGCGTTCTCGGTTGACCACAGAGCATGACCCTCCGATGCGCTTCTGATGTCGCCAGCGAAACCAAAAGATTCTGCTACCGGGAGCTTACCTTCCACAGTCATCAACTCATCCTTCTGTTTCATGTCGTTGACAACACCCCTCCTGCGCTGAATCTCTCTTGTAACAGGGCTCATATACTCCTGGGGAACATCAATCCAGATATTCTGAACCGGCTCCAAAACAACAGATTTAGCCGCCAGAATACAGGCGCGTATGGGGTTTTTCACCGCCGGATAAACCTGGGCCGGACCCCGGTGAATAGCGTCCTCGTGCAGTTTAGCGTCCACCAGCTTAATCTTGACCCTGGATGCGGGCTCATTAGCTAAAGGAGATGAATCCATGACATCCTCAAATGAATCAAAAATGAGCTCCATAATCTCATCAAGATGAATAATACCCCGAGTCATGTCAAGCATCATGTTGCCGTGGTATACGTCAATCACCCTCGCAGCCTCATCCCGGTTCATGCCGTATTCCTCAAGTTCTTTCCTGATATCCTTGCTTCTGCCTTTACGCCTACCCTGCTCGATTTTGCCCTCAACCATAGCCTGATAAACGCTTTCCTCAAGAGGAGCTACCTCGAAAAAAAACTTATTATGCTTGTTCGGGCTTTTACCCTCCACCGGGCCGTATTCCCCGGTAACAGTCTCCCGGTAAACCACAATAGGGGGTGATGTTTCGATATCAAGGCCACCGTCTTTGATTCTGTTGACTATGACATCAAGATGCAGCTCGCCCATGCCAGACAGCAGATGCTCGCCGGTTTCCTCATCTATTTTCACCTCGAGAGTAGGGTCCTCCTTGGAAACCTGGCGCAAGACCTCGATAACCTTAGGCAAATCCTGTGTTTTCTTGGCCTCAACAGCTATTGTCACAACAGGCTCGGAAACATGAATCATTCCCTCAAAGGGCTTGATGTCTTTCACTGATACGGTCTCGCCTGCGGTAGCGCTTTTCAATCCCGTGATACCCACGATGTTGCCAGCGCAAACCGAGTCGGTGTTCACCCTGCTGGCACCCATATAAAAGCTTACCTGCTGCACTCTCTCGGTTTTCTTTGAGCCGACGAGATAAACATCCTGTCCCTGCTCAACGCGACCCGAGAAAATCCTGGCTGTCGCGACCTCACCCTCTCTCTTATCGAAGACCGTGATGTTTGTGACCATCATAGCCAGCTCACCCGCCGGGTTGCAGGCTATCATCGACTTCGCTATATCAGAGTCCATATCCCCCTTCCATATCTGGGGTATACGCTTCTTTTGAGCGGTTAAGGGATTGGGCAGGTGCTTGACCGCGATGTTGAGCATAATCTCGTGCGCTGGAGCCTTATCTGCGAGCTCCTTCTGGCGCTCCTCGTTACATAAGTCTATTATGTCCTTAAAGGTTATGCCGGATTTCTTCATGTAAGGAACAGAAATAGCCCAGTTATGGTAGGCTGAGCCGAAGGCAACAGAGCCGCCCTCCACGTTAACCGTCCAATCCACCTCCTCAGGCTGTCTTTGCTTGATTAGCTTGTTGACGTTTTTTATTATCTTCAGAAACCTCTGCTGTAATTCCTCAGGTGAAAGCTTCAGCTCATTAATCAGGCGATCAACTTTGTTGATGAACAAAGTAGGTCGAACGTTCTCTTTAAGAGCCTGATTGATTACTGTCTTAGTCTGCGGCATAACACCCTCAACCGCGCACACGACCACTATAACGCCGTCAACAGCCCTCATAGCCCGGGTAACATCCCCGCCGAAGTCAACGTGACCGGGGGTGTCTATCATATTAATCAAATAGTCTTTACCGTTATTGTAATACCTCTCTCCCTCTCATCCTCGTGAAAATCCAAAGCCAGCTGCTTACCGGCCATATCCTTGGATATCATCCCCGCATTAGATAATAGATTATCAGATAAAGTTGTTTTACCGTGGTCTATGTGTGCTACAATACCCATGTTGCGGATTTGGTCGGGCTTTTCAATCAAAGCCCTGATTTTCTCCGCCATCTTTTTGGTTCTGCCCATATTAAATCACTACCTCGATGATTGAGCAATCCGCTCTATTTCTTCTTTTCTCTGAATTGCATAGCTTTTAGTGTCAGAATTCGAAGCCCAGATTATCTCATCAGCCAGGCATTCTGCGATGGATTTCTTGGCGTTGAAGGCGTTAGAGAACGCACCTAATGCGATGTATTTAAGCGCGAAATCAATCCTTCTCTGCGATGATATATCAATCGCCTTATGGTATCTGATACCGCCGTATATTATGGTGGTTGTCTCCTCTCTGGGACCTGAGTTATTGACTGCGTCCACGAAAACCTGAATCGGGTTTTTCCCGGTTCTCGAAGATATTATATCAAAGGCTTTCTCTACTGCTTTGATGGCATTATATTTTTTCCCGGTGTTCCCTGAACCCCGGATGTATCTGCCGGCTACTTTTTTTGTTCCCTGGCCGCTTCTCATCAGCTTGTTAACCAGGCGCTCAACGATATTCATCTTCGACTTAGAGAACTGTTTTCCTGTGAGCCTGCCGGCGGTGTGAGGTACATAAACCGGTTCAAGAGAGATGTACCTCTGCAGCCCCTCATCCCCGACTACTACGCCGTTGAAACTCCATTTACCGAACAACTTAATCTCAGCCATTTTCAACTATACACCTTGAAACCAATGCCTTCGGCGTTTTCCCGAAAACACTTCCTGCATATATGAAGCCCGTATTTATGGATTAAACCCTTCTTTGCCCCGCAGATAGAGCACCTGAGGTTTTTAGTATCATATCTTTCGTTTTTCTCAGACATTTTGTTTATTCATCCACCACATTAATCTTGAATTTCTTTTTGAAGTAATCTATTGATTCGTCTCTTGTAATCCTCTTTTTTTGGGGGATTTTCTTCGGCCTCAAACGCCTTCTTTTAACCCGGTATCCGGCTCTTTCCATGGTAACCGTAACATCCATACCGAATATACCAATATCAGGGTCATATTTTGCGTTCGGGAAATCAATGTATTCCCTGATGCCGAAAGACAGGTTCCCCTCCATATCGAAGTTTCTGGTTTTAACCTCATTATCTACAGCCTTAAAACAGTCTTTGAGGAAAACACCTGCTTTCTTACCTCTTAAAGTAACCTTACAGCCCAATGGGTCGCCTTTTTTAACCCCCCAGGCGGGCACCCTGCTTTTAGATATTGTTCTAATGGGTTTACAGCCCGTTAAACGCTCAAGTAATGTTATCGCGTTAACCAGTTTCTCTCCTGATTCACCTGCTCCGATGTTAACAACAACCTTCTCGATTCTTGGCTCCATCAATGCGTTAGCGTATTTCATCTTATAAATCCAGGTAAGGTTTGGTTTTACCGACCATGAAAATATAGTCCGTTAAAGTTTGTAATCCATCTATTCGGGTCAACGACTTATGTTTCATGCTGCCCGGGACAATCTCCTCCACGGAGCCGATAGCACCAGAGTGTATGCCGTCAACCACCAAGGCAGTGTTTCCTTTCTTGAACTTAAGCAGTTCCTTGATTTTTCTGCCAGGAAGCTCTAAAACCACGGTATCCTTTGTATTATATTCTTTTTTATCCTTTTTTTCTACGATTATGTTGCTGCCGTCATGCAGGTTAAGCTGGGTCATCGTCCCAGAGACAATCACCTTGCTTTTTATCTTACACAATTTCACTCCCGCATCTTTCGTTTTGATTTCTTTCAAAACCAGTTTGTTCTTTTTTGGGAGAAGAATAAAGCTTTTTTTGAGCTTGGGTATTTCAAGAACATCCATCAAACCAACCCCATAGTTAGGGTCTCTTCTGGCTTTCTTATCCACCAACACCAAACCGTCGTTTAATATCTTGCGCGCTTCCCTGGCTGTGCTGGCATACCCCAGCATGTCCCTTATGATATACATCAGGCTTACGCTGTTTTTCTTGGGATGCGCTCCAGCCCGAAGCGTGGTAATATACTTAGGTTTCTTCCCGTATCCTGTTGCGATTCTTTTAGTATGCACCATTATTCCTTTAAACCTCTCTCAAGCATAGCGATTCTCTTCTTATCGTCTAATGTTAAATCGGTTATCATGATATTGGAGGGATTAATCGGTCTTGCGACATCCGTCCCGTCTGTTTTCTTGATGTTGACTCCATCTATATATACACAGGACTTCTTTAAATCAACCCGCGTCACTTCACCTGAGCCCCCCCGAAACTCGCCTCTCATTATTTTCACGGTGTCGCCTTTCCTCACAGGAATCGTGCGCCTGCCGTATTTATCTTTAAGCCTTGCTTCAAGGCGGCATCCCATGAATCTCATTTTTTTATGAAGCGGGGCCTTGGCTCTATAGCCTCGCTGCTTAGATGCCTTAATCGATTTTGTTTGTTTCATCTTTATTATTAAACTACTATTGATGCAATAGACCCTATCTTAACCCAGCGCTCAACAGCCTCGCGGGCGACAGGAGTTTTTATCTCAGTGCCCTTGGGCAGTCCATCCTCGGATACGACTACTGCAGCATTATCTGCAAAGCTTATTTTTGCGCCGTTATATCTCGTGTATGGTTTTTTCTGTCTGACGACAATAGCTAAAACCACCTGTTTTCTTAAATCCTGCCTGCCTTTCTTAACCGAGCAAACAACCAATGAACCCACGCCCGCCATCGGAATCCTACGCCTCACGCCCGTGTATTTTTTCACCGCAATAATCTCAAGCTCCTTAGCCCCCGTGTTGTCAGCGCATTTAAGCCTAGCTCCAACAGGTATGCTGGGATTAATCCTGGATGAAACAGCCTTCCCAAGAGGCAGATTCTTTGATACTCCAAGCGGTTTAGCCATCTTATTTACCTAAAGTTTTTTTGTAACAACGAAATTCACGGTCTTGCTTAGTTTCCTACACTCCTCGATTCGCACGTTATCCCCTGTTTTAGCGCCAATACAGGGGGGATTATGCGCGGGAATGCGGGATTTAGCAGCCCGATACCTCTCGTATTTACCTGATTTGATAAAGTAATTTTTTTGCACCACAACAGTGCCGTTCATCTTATCGGATACGACAACACCCTCTAAGACAATACCCCGCGTGGGGAGCTGCCCGTGTATGGGACAATTTTTGTCATTACATTCCACTTTATTTTTTTTCGTACTCATTTTATCAAGCAAATATTATGCGATGCTTTTTTTTAATCCTGTCCTCGGGTCTTGAAAGCAACAAAACACCTTCAAGTCTGACCCTGGCCTTCGAGGGCAGGATAAACTCGAACACCGAACCCTTTTTCGGGATTTTTTTTCTTTTATTATCTGATTCTATCGTAAAGGTTTTTTGGGTTTCAGCCAGCACCTTCCCGGCGCAAAGATAATCATCGCACCCGGCTTTTACTACCTCAACCCTTAAACCGATGAACTCATGCCTTAATATGTTATATGGTGTCAGGGCCATCCCTATCGGATTAGCTCTATTGATGGATTGTTAACCCGTTGGGTTGATGCTTTTTTGTGGGGGTATCTAGATGCTTATGTCTATCATACCCTCGGAAAAGCCCATATCCATCAATATATCCTTTATTTTATTCACATGATCTCCCTGGAGCTCGATTTTAGCGTTCCGAACTGTTCCTCCGCATGCTAGTTTCTGTCTCAAGTCTTTCGCTATCTTCTGGGTGTCTACCTCATCTAGGCCGTCAACGATTGTCACCATCTTACCGTATTTTCTCCGATCACTGCGTACTCGAATCCTCTGAGCCTCCCTCGTCATCTCCCTTTGGGAAGTCCGCACTTAGGGCAATTCATTTCGTTTTATTTTTTTTTTGGTTTAATATTGTCTTAATTCTCGCAATGGTTTTTTTTATTTCCTTTACTTCACCAATATCCTCTGGTATGCCTCCGGAGGCAAGCACTCCATTTATCTTCATCAGCTCTCCTTTAAGCTCTTTAAGCTTACCCTCAAGCTCTGCCTCATCCATGTCCGCCAGCTCAGACAAGCGTAAAATAGCCATCTTAAAGTGTTATATGATAGTGGATTAGGTGATTAAATTCCCCCCTTCGATTTAAACCATTGAATCAATGTCTTCCTGTTTTGGTTGTTTTCCTCGGATTTGATGAGAGTCTTGTAGTCTGGCTTATCCATCGATTCAACCATTTCTTTGATTACGCTGATTTTATTGTCAAGCAAATCATCGAAGCCATCCTTCTTCTTCTCTTTTTTGGGCTTCTCAGCCTTTGTTTTAGCGGGTTTTTCAGGGGTTTTTTTGTCTTTAACCTCCTGGGACGGCTCAGCGGGCTTCTCATCTTTCTTATCTTCCGGGGCTTTTTTATCCTTATCAGCGAGCTCATCTGAGCCATCATCTCTTAATATCGTAATCTGGTCCGGGAAAACCGCATCAGGGGGAACAATCTTGACAGTAACCCCTATCACGCCGGCTTTGAGGTACGCCTGGGTGGAAGCCTCTCTCACAAGCTTGGTTGAATCACCTGCTTTTTTCATATAGCCCTCAGAGTACTTTTCTGTTCTTGAGCGGCCGCCTTTTCCGATAATCTTGCCTGACAGAGATATTTCAACCCCCCGGGCACCGGCGCTCATAATAGCCCTCATAGCCTTATAGACAATTCTTCTGCGATACATGCGCCTTTCTAGTGCCGTTGCAATCCTTCTGGCAATAACCTCAGGATTAAGCACAGGATTATCAACCCTTTGAACGTCTATTGCGAGATTTTCGATGTTATATTTTTCCTCTAAAACCTTGGTAAGCTTATTAATGCGCCTCCCCTTCTTGCCGATAACAAGAGGGGGCTTCTCAACATAAAGATTTATTCTCACAGCCAGAGGAGTCTTATGGATATCCATGCCACAATATACAGCTCTGCTGAACTCTCTTCTAAGAAAACTATCCATCTCAGAGCGTATCTTCCCCTCCTGAATAAAATGCTTTTCCATCGCCATTATGTTTCCCTCACAACAACCTCAACATGCACTAAATCAGAGCGCCACATATGCCACCTGCCCTTGGGTCTTCTCTTTTTGCGGGAAATACCCTCCTTCGCCTGGACATGAACCAAACGAAGCCTTTCAGTGTCCAAACCCTTATATTCGGCATTGGCTTCAATATTTTTTAAAACCTTAAGCACATACAATGCAACCTTC
>NJDH01000021.1 GCA_002254405.1 Candidatus Altarchaeales archaeon ex4484_96 | reverse complement strand
GTATGGGGGGGATATTCCGATATTGGGTGTGTGTTTAGGGCATCAGTGCATTGCCCAGGTCTATGGGGCTGATATCGTACACGCAGGGCATCTGATGCACGGTAAGACCTCGTTGATAGGTCATGAAGGAAACGGTTTACTTACGGGATTGATTAATCCGCTTAAGGCCACAAGATATCATTCGCTGGTAATAGAGCGTGAGAGCCTGCCCGATTGCTTGAAGGAGACGGCAGTAAGCCTGGACGACAACGAGGTTATGGCCGTTAAACACAGGGACTATAACGTATTTGGTTTGCAGTTTCATCCCGAGTCTATTCTCACAAATGATGGGTTAAAAATAATAAAAAATTTTCTTGAGGTGAAATAATTGAAAGAAATCATATCCCGGCTGATAGACGAGGTGGATTTGTCCGCCGGGCAGGCGAACCGGGCTATGAAGACTATCATGTCAGGTGAGGCCTCACATGCTCAGATGGCGGCTTTTTTAACCGCACTGAAGATGAAGGGGGAGACGCCCACCGAGATAGCAGCTTTCGCAAGCGTTATGCGGGATTACGCATCCAGGGTTAATCCCAGGGTAGAGGGCACCTTAGTTGATGTCTGCGGTACCGGAGGGGATGGTCTAAAAACATTTAATATCTCAACAACCTCGATGTTTATTGTGGCTGCGGCAGGTATTCCGGTGGCTAAACACGGTAACCGCTCTATCACGTCAGGGTGTGGGAGTGCCGACGTTCTTGAGGCGTTAGGTGTGGACCTTAATCTGTCGGTTGATAAAATAGCTGAATGCATCGAGCAGGTGGGGATAGGGTTTATGTTCGCGCCAGCTCATCACGCATCAATGAAATATGTTATGCCGGTTAGAAAAGAGCTGGGTGTCAGAACCGTTTTCAACATCCTGGGTCCCCTCACGAACCCGGCTAACGCAAGCGCCCAGCTGATGGGAGTATATGATCCTATGTTGACAGATAAGCTGGCGCAGGTGTTTAAATTACTTGGTTTAGAGCATGCTATGGTTGTGTACGGTGAGCCGGGACTGGATGAGCTGTCCACTTTAGGTAAAAGCAGGATATCGGAGTTGAAAGACGGTAAGGTTAGCACATATTATGTTAAATCCGAGGAATACGGGCTTGAATGCGCAAAGCTTGGTGAGTTAGCTGGTGGGACGCCTAAAGTGAATGCTGGATATACCAGGAAAATTCTTTCAGGTGAAATCAAGGGCCCCATGGAGGATATTGTTTTGTTGAATGCCGCCGGGGGACTGGTGGTGGGAGGTAAAGCCAAAACCATCGGTGAGGGGGTTGAATTAGCCCGTGATGTTCTGGATTCAGGGTTAGCGCAGAAAAAAATGGATGATTTTATTGGGTTCATATGATGGCATTCAGTTTAGATGATAAAGTCAGGGATAAAAAAATAGAGGTAGAATCCTTAAAGAAGAGGAGAAGCCTTTATTCCTCGGTTCAAGAGTGTATAAGCCGGGGTTTAAGTCCTGTTATTGGGGAGGTGAAAAGACAAAGCCCTTCATTGGGGGTTATAAGGGAATGTGTTTTGGTTGAAGCCGCAAGGGAGATGCAATCGGGTGGAGCGTGTTGCATTTCGGTGTTAACCGATTGCGCATTCGGCGGGTCTATTGATGACCTGAAAAAGGTGAAAGAGGCTGTTGATTTACCGGTATTAAGAAAGGATTTTATCGTGGACGAATACCAGATAATGCAATCATATGTTTATGGAGCCGACTGCATACTATTGATTGCTTCTGTGTTGGGTGATGAAACAAAAAATTTTGTTATGAAAGCCAAATCACTTGGGATGGAATCCCTAGTTGAGGTGCACAGTCCGGCAGATATCAAATATGCTGTTGACTCAGGTTCCTGCTTTATCGGAATCAACAACAGGAACCTGAAAACCATGAATGTGGATTTGGATACTACCAGGTCGCTGATAGGTGAGCTACCCAACAACATAATGAAGGTGGCGGAAAGCGGTATTAAAACACGCAGGGATCTCATGGATTTAAGCCGGTTGGGGGCTGATGCCTTCCTTGTGGGAACAGGCATCATGAAATCAAATGATATTAAATCTAAGGTTATGGAGTTGGTGGGTTATGTTCAGGATTAAAATATGCGGGTTGACCAGCAGGGAGGATGCTTTGTTGGCCGCAGAATACGGTGCGGATGCGGTTGGGGTCGTGCATGTTAGGCAGTCAAAGAGGTTTATGGGGTTAGAGGATGCTGCCCAAATATTTGAGGCCGTATCCCCTAATGTTGCCAGGGTTATTGTCGCAGCACCCGGAAATATTGAGGAGGCCTTGATGTTAGCAGAATCCAGGGCTGGTTTTATCCAGCTGCACGGGATGGAGTCATTGGATTACGTTAAGGCTTTGAGGGATGAAACAACGCTTGGGATTATTAAAAAAATCACGGTAGATGAACATTGCGTGGATAAAGCCTTAGCGTATGCGCACTACGCTGATGCCATACTCCTGGATACATCAGTTAACGGGGTCGGGGGCGGGACTGGTGTAGTCCATGACTGGAGATTAAGCAGGAGGGTGGTTGAGGCATTAGATAAGCCGGTTGTCCTGGCAGGCGGGTTAAACCCATCTAATCTTGCTATGGCATTGAATCAGGTTAAACCCTATGCAGTGGATGTATCAAGCGGGGTTGAAAGCAGGCCTGGAGTCAAAGACGAGAATAAAATAAGAGAATACATTAGAATAGCTAAAGAAAATGGTTTTACCGGATAAACACGGGAAATACGAGCAGTATGGGGGTAAATTCGCACCCGAGGTGCTGATGCCTGCTATAGAGGATGTTGAGAGGGGATATAATGAGATAGCCAAAAAAAGGGAATTTCAGGATGAGCTAAATTATCTGCTGTCTGAGTTCGCTGGCAGGCCCACGCCACTTTATCACGCACGTAATCTATCTAAGCAGGTGGATGGAGCAAGCATTTATCTAAAGCGGGAGGATCTGCTGCATGGCGGGGCGCATAAAATCAATAACACGCTTGGTCAGGCGCTTTTAGCCAAGAAGATGGGTAAGAAAAGGATTATCGCCGAAACCGGGGCGGGACAGCATGGGGTGGCCACCGCAATAGCCGCACGTGCTCTCGGGCTTGAATGTGAGGTCTACATGGGCACCGAAGACATTGAAAGACAAAAACTTAATGTTTTCCGTATGAATCTGTTGGGTGCCAGAGTTATTCCGGTTACCTCCGGTTCATGCACCCTAAAGGATGCAATAAATGAGGCCATGCGCGACTGGGTGACTAACGTGGAAGACACCTATTACCTGATTGGCTCGGTTGTCGGACCCCATCCTTATCCACTGATGGTTCGCGGATTCCAAAGCGTTATCGGCAAGGAGACAAGAAGGCAGATAATGGATAAGGAAGGCAGATTGCCGGATAAGATAATAGCCTGCGTGGGCGGGGGAAGCAACGCTATGGGAATATTCCATGAGTTCATCGGTGAGAGGAGAATCGAGCTGGTTGGAGTGGAAGCGGGTGGTAAGGGATTGGACACTAAAGAGCATGGTGCTTCGCTTGGATTGGGAACGGATGGTGTATTGCACGGTATGTACTCTAAGCTTCTGCAGGATAAATACGGGCAGATAAGCATTTCATATTCGATATCAGCGGGGTTGGATTACCCGGGGGTAGGCCCCGAACTCAGCTATCTCGTCAAATCCGGCAGGGTTAAGGTATCGCATGCAACCGATGAGCAGGCACTTAAGGCATTTGGGATGCTGTGCAGGTCAGAGGGTATTATTCCAGCCTTAGAATCATCTCATGCAGTACACCAGGCCATTGAGTTGGCAGGCAGTATGAATGTGGATGATATCATAGTAGTAAACCTCTCGGGCAGGGGCGATAAGGACGTTTATACCGTAGCCGAGGCTCAGGGGGTGAAGATATGAGGCTTAAAGATAAATTCAGCGAACTCGAAAAGAAAAAAGAAAAAGCGCTTATCGGTTTTTTTACCGCAGGAGACCCCAACCCCAGCTCAACAATCAAAATAGCTGAGGCTTTGATTGAGGGAGGGGTTGATATACTGGAGCTGGGTCTTCCCTTCTCTGATCCGATAGCTGATGGCCCGCTGATACAGAAATCATCCGAGAGGTCTTTGAGGGCGGGCATGAACCCTGATGTTTATTTTGAATTGGCTAAAGGGATTAAGGCGGATATTCCGCTGGTTTGCTTAACTTACTATAATTTAGTACTGCAAAGGGGCCTGGATTCCTTTGTTAGGGATTGTGTCAGCTCTAACATCTCTAGCCTGATAGTGCCTGATCTCCCTGTGGAGGAATCCACACCCCTGCATGAGGCCTGCTTAAGGCATGAGCTGGATTTGATTTATCTTGTTGCTCCAACAACAACCGATAAGAGGCTTAAAGCTATTTCTGAAAGAGCACGGGGTTTTATTTATCTCGTATCTTCTCTTGGGGTTACCGGCGTAAGAGAAAGCGTTTCCGCGTCAGTGAAACCCAACATAAGCAGGATAAGGGCTGTCTCAGGTGATATACCTTTGGCTGTTGGTTTTGGCATCTCCCGGCCAGCTCATGTCAGGGAGGTGGCTGATGCGGGAGCGGATGGGATTATCGTAGGCAGCGCTTTTGTGAGATTAATAGAGGAACATTCAGATAACATCAATCAATTAACTGATAAGGTGAGGGACCTATGCATGGATTTGAAAAAACAAACAAAAGGCAGGTGATAATGGATTTTGGTTTTTTATCATGCAATCAAAATAATTTGAAACAAGCTCGATTAAAAATGATGGTGGATTAAATGGATGAAAAAATTTTCTTAGGAGAGGATGAAATACCCGATAAATGGTATAATATACAGGCTGACTTGAAGACCCCACTGGACCCCCCGCTTAACCCTGCAACACTTGAGCCGGCGGGCCCGGATGACCTGAAGGCGATTTTCCCTATGGAGCTGATAAAGCAGGAGATGAGCCAGGAACGCTATATTAAAGTACCCGATGAGGTATTGGATGTATATCGGCTTTGGAGGCCTACCCCGCTTTACCGGGCGCTGAAGCTTGAGAAGGCGTTGAAGACTCCCGCGAAAATATACTATAAGTGGGAGGGTGTTTCTCCTCCGGGAAGCCATAAACCCAATACCGCCGTGGCGCAGGCATACTATAACAAGCAGGCGGGCATCGACAGGTTAGCCACCGAAACCGGGGCGGGACAATGGGGTTCGGCTCTTGCATTCAGCACATCATTTTTTGATTTAGAGTGCACTGTTTATATGGTGAAAATAAGCTATGAGCAAAAACCCTACAGAAAGATTCTGATGAAGGAGTGGGGAGCGGATTGTATCGCATCACCATCGAACATCACCCAGGCCGGGCGCTCGATATTGGAGAAAGACCCGGAGTCCACAGGCAGCCTTGGGATAGCCATCTCAGAGGCTGTTGAGGATGCGGCAACCCACGACAACACCAACTACTCGCTTGGGAGCGTGCTGAATTATGTCGTATTGCATCAGACCATCATGGGTTTGGAGGCGAAAAAACAGTTTGAGTTAATCGACGAATACCCTGATGCATTATATGGTTGCGTTGGCGGGGGAAGCAATTTTGCTGGAGGTGTTTTCCCGTTCGTAGGTGATAAGATAACGGGTAAGAAACCTGATTTGGATGTGGTAGCCTGTGAGCCCATGGCCTGCCCGACTCTGACCAAGGGACTGTACACCTATGATTTCGGCGACACAGCCCGGATGACACCCCTGCTTAAGATGTACACGCTCGGACACGATTTCGTGCCGCCGCCCATTCATGCAGGCGGGTTAAGGTACCATGGTGATTCTCCTTTGGTATGCAAGCTTGTGAAAGACGGTGATATCAGGGCTCAAGCCTATTACCAGAACGAGGTCTTTGAGGCTGCTTCCATGTTCTCCAAGACCGAGGGTTTCCTGCTCGCCCCCGAAACTGCTCACTGCCTGAAAGCTGTTATAGACGAGGCCTTAAGGTGTAAGGAGAGTGGAGAGGAGAAGGTACTTTATTTCCTTAACTCAGGGCACGGGCACTTTGATCTGGCAAGCTATGACGCATACCATCAGGGCAAGCTTGTGGATTACGAGTATCCCGCTGAGTTGGTTAAGCAGTCTCTTGCTAATCTGCCGGATACAGGGGGTAAATAACCCCTCCTCTTATTTTTTTTATCTGATATGATGAAGGTTGGTTTTTTGGTTAATCCCATAGCCGGGATGGGTGGGTCTGTTGGACTTAAGGGTACTGATGGTATCCTCGCAAAGGCTGTTGAGAGAGGAGCTAAACCCGTGGCCGCAAAAAGAGCTTCCCAGGCATTAAACAACCTCGAAAAGAAAGGATTTAGTTTATACTGTTGCGCCGGTTCTATGGGAGCCGATTTATTGGATGAATACGGGTTTAAGTACACCATAATCCACACACCGAAGGATAATACAACAAATGAGGATACGATAAAAGCATGCTCTGAGTTCAAGCGATTGCAGGTTGATTTGGTTTTTTTCTGCGGGGGGGATGGCACAGCAAGAGATGTTTATTCTGTTTTAGGGGATGAGACCCCTATTTTGGGTGTTCCAGCGGGTGTGAAAATGTATTCAGGTGTTTTCGCGGTTAACCCCCGCATATCAGCTAAATTGTTTAACGGGTTTGTTAAGGGAGAGCTTAGGTTAACCGACGCCGAGGTATTGGATATTGATGAGGATAAATACAGAAGTAATGTGCTGGATTCCAGGTTATACGGCATAGCCCGGGTCCCATACGAGAGGGCCTTAATCCAGCACTCTAAGTCGGTTTTCACTTCAGCAGACGATGAGAGAATCAAAAAAAACATCGGCTTGTTTGCATCTGAGTTCATGCGAGATGGCTCTCTTTATATTGTGGGGGCCGGCAGCACCACAAAAGCGGTGTTTGATGCCTTGGGTTTGAAAAAAACGCTCCTTGGCGTTGACGCGGTGAAAGAGGGTTTGTTGCTGGGCGTGGATTTAGCGGAAAAACAGATTCTCGCTTTACTGGATAAACACCCTCAGGCGAAAATCATTATATCACCTATTGGCGCCCAGGGTTTTGTTTTCGGTAGGGGAAACCAGCAGATTTCATCTGCGGTAATCAATAAAGTAGGCCTGGATAATATCATCATAATAGCATCACCCGCTAAGCTTGCGAAAACAGATTATCTGCTTGTGGATACCGGAGACAGGCTACTGGATGAGAGGCTTGCAGGATACCATAATGTTGTCTGCAACTACAGGATGGGTGAGAGGAAAAAGATACTCTGTTTCTAGAGATGATGCGTTGAGTGTATCTTCAGGTGGTTTTCTTTTGTTTTCTTGGTTTTTTGCCTGCTTTTGATTTTATCGAGGATGAAATTTTTGTCTTCATAGTATTTTCTTATGAACTCGATGAAACCAGCTTGCTCGTTTATTTTGTTTACTGCCATAAACTCAAGCACGGACTCGCGTGTTCTTATCTCTGCGAGTATTTTCTTTTGCGACACCCCTGACTTATAGGACATTGAGGTTAATGTGTTGGCTGGATAGTTGTCGAATTCCAGCTTTTTTTGTTCGCTGTTGTAGACGTAGACCTCACCCAACTGAACCACATCACCCACTATGTTGCCTACTTCTTTTATCTCCACCACCCTCCTCACGGGTTTTGATTTCTCGGTGAACCTTTTAAGCGAGATAATAAGATGTATTACTCCAACCATGTTTATGGGGACGTTCATTGGGGGGGATCTCATACGAAGAATAGTGTCCCTGGCTGTATTACCGTGTATTGTGCCCATGCAGTTGTGGCCTACGTTCATCGCAGCTGCTAAGGCAAAGGCTTCCTCTCCTCTGACCTCGCCGACTATAATCCTATCACCTCTCTGTCTTAGGCTGTTTTTTACGAGATCCTTCATGGGTATCTCGTCGTTTGATTTCATCCGCACCCAGTCTAGTATATACTCGAGGTTGAGCTCGAATGTGTCTTCTATTGAGATAATACGCTCTGTTTCCCGGGTGAACATCAAAAAAGCATTAAGTAGTGTTGTTTTGCCGCTGCCTATTCCGCCGCAGATTATCAGGTTTCTTGGCGCCAGGTTGAATCCGTCTATGCACATCCAGAGAAAAGCAGCTGCTTCCGCGGTTATGGTGCCGTTGTTTATTAAATCCACTATTGTAGGCTGGTTTTTCAAAAATTTTCTTATTGTTATAACAGGCCTCCGAAACGATATCGGCGGAAGGGTTATGTTAACTCTCACACCCTCCGGCAGGGTGGTGTCTATTATGGGTTTATCTGTTAGCTCACCGGAAAAAATCTTTATTTTCTCTATTAGCTCAAATAATTCCTCCTTATACTTGAATTGTAGGTTTGTCGAACATTTGCCTTTTTTGCGGTGCACTATGTATATCGGTTTGTTGGTGTCCAGTATCAGTATCTCCTCGATTTCATCGTCCTCGAATAAAGGCTGTATCAGGCCGTAGCCTGAGATGAAATCAGCGGCTTTGAGTATTGCTTCATCATCCATCTTCATTTCCTCGGAGATGATGAAGCGTATCACCATATCCCTTCTCTCCTCGGGTTTGGTGGTGGGTAGAACATTGAAGTATTTTTCGATGAATTTTTTCTCTAACTCGAAATATTTTTCTTTCTCGGTTTCAGAGTATTTCTTTAATTCAACACTGTGTTCATGGAACATTCTAATACTTAATTGGTTTTATTTCTTTAAAATAAAATAGTTATCCGTTTATGGCTTCCATCGCTGAAAAGATTTTGGCGGCTAAGGCCGGTAAAGAGTCTGTTTCTCCGGGGCAGATTATTGAAGCAGACATTGATTATGTGATGGTTAATGATGTTACAGGTATGCCCGCTTTTGAGGTGTTTGAGGAGTTTCATACTGAACCCTTAAGGGATAAAATCGTTTTGATACCTGATCATTATGTCCCCAACAAGGATGTTGCATCGGCTGAGCAGGCTAAGTCGATGCGGGTTTTCGCCAAAAAACATAAAATAAAAAACTATTATGAGGTCGGGCGCTCTGGCGTATGCCATCAGCTGATGATAGAAGAGGGGTTTGTCGCTCCCGGAAGATTGATTGTTGGAGCAGACAGCCACACCTGCAGCTATGGGGCGTTTGGGGCTTTTGCTTCGGGTGTGGGCAGCACCGAGGCCGCTGCTGTTATGGCCTCCGGCAGGCTTTGGTTTAAGGTGCCTGAGAGCCTGAGGTTTAATGTTGAGGGTTCCCCAGGTAAATATGTTATGGGCAAAGACATCATATTACATATTCTGGGGGATATCGGCGTATCCGGAGCCCTCTATAAGTCAATGGAGTTTTATGGTTCAACATTTGATTCTCTTTCATTATCCGATAGAATCACGGTCTCTAATATGGCTATTGAAGGCGGCGGCAAAGCAGGTATTTTCCCCCCGGACGAGAGGGTTTATTCTTATCTTGAAGGCAGGGTGAGAGGCGCTTATAAGCCGGTTTACTCTGATGAGGATACCGATTATGCGAATGTTATTGATTTTGATGCCGCTGATATTGTTTCAACAGTCGCTAAACCTCATCTTCCCTCTAACACCGCCCCCGCTTCGAAGCTGTCTGATGTAAGAATAGATCAGGCGTATCTTGGTTCCTGCACCAACGGCAGGATTGAGGATTTGAGGGTTGCAGCTGAAATACTTAAAGGCAAGAAGATAGATTCTAATGTGCGCTTGATTGTTGTTCCCGCCAGTAAACTGGTTTATGAGCAGGCTTTAGCCGAGGGATTGATTGGGGTTTTCCTGGATGCTGAGGCTTATGTTTCCGGCCCCACATGCGGCGCCTGTCTTGGGGGATACATGGGTGTTTTAGCTGAGGGTGAGAGGTGTGTTTCCTCAACTAATCGTAATTTCATCGGCAGGATGGGGCACTCTAAATCGGAGGTGTATCTGGCTTCGCCTGCCGTGGTTGCTGCATCTGCTCTTACAGGATATATAACTGATCCGGAGGATTTAATATGAAAAAAATTTTTTTGTGTTTGGTTTTGTTTTTTGTGGTTTCAGGTTGTGTTCAGCAGCCTGGTGATATAACGAGCTCAACGACATCGTCTACTATCACAACAAGCTCAACTATATCTTCGACTACGGTTTCTCAGACAACGACGAGTTCATCCACTGTTAGTTCATCTACTACTACGATGCTTGATTTAGGGGTTTATGATAAGGCGTTTAGTGCTTGCTCTGATATCAACAGCAGGGATATGCTTGGCTGGTGTTTTATGTCGGTTTCATCTACCGCCCCCAGGGAGGCATGTGATAGTATAGTGAACGTTGATTATAGAAGTTATTGTTTGGCTTTGAATTCTGGGGTTAAATCCTGTGCTGATTTATCTAATTTTGCCCAAGAAAGCGAGTGTGTTTTCAGGTTTTCTCGCTCTGGTGATGATAAGGGCTTATGTTTTGATATTGGGTTGGATGAGCTCTATGAGTGGTGTCTTGTCTGGAGTGCTATTAGCTCAGGTGATGTTGATGGTTGCGCTGGTTTGGAGGACAGGGATAAGATACGTTTTTGTAATGCGGTTTTAGGCTTGGATTCTTCGCTTTGCACGGAATCTAAGGATGCTGGTATGGAGGCTTTTTGTCTTGCTGCTGTTGGCTTTGAGTTAGATGATATCTCAGTATGTGAGAAGGCGAGTAGGAGGGGTTTCACAGATAGGTGTTATGTTTTATTGGGTCATCTGTTGGATGATCCTTCTGCCTGCTCGATGGTGGAGGACAGGGATTATCTGAAATTATGTAATGCTTTAGTTGATTCGAATCTTGAGGGTTGTGGTTTGGTTTCAAGACCTTCTTGGGTTGATTTATGTGATTCTGCTGTGGCTTATTCTCTTGTTGAGGGTGATGGGGGTGTTGAGCCTTGGGTTTGGTTTATGTTGGAGTCCATGTATTGATTTATGATGGTTGATGTGGTTGAGGGCAGGGTTTGGTGTTTTGGGGATAATGTGGATACTGATCAGATTATTCCCGCTGAGTATCTTGTGACCGGGGATGCGAGAAAGTTGGGTGAGCATGTTTTTGAGAGAGTGCGCCCTGGTTTTCGCTCTGAGGTTAAAGCAGGTGATGTGTTGGTTGCGGGGGAGAATTTCGGTTGTGGTTCGTCCAGAGAGCATGCTCCGAGGGCTTTGATTGGTGTGGGGGTTTCGGCTGTTGTCGCTAAATCTTTTGCGCGTATTTTTTATCGTAATTCGATTAATATTGGTTTGCCTGTTGTTGAATGTGATGTTGAGGCTTCTGAGGGTGATTTGGTGTTGGTTGATTTCAGGGAAGGCAGGATAACAAATAAATCAACCGGACGTGAGTACTCTATCGCCCCGATGCCGGATTTCATCCGCAGGTTGGTTGAAGCAGGTGGGTTGGTTTCTTACGTGAAAAAACAGCTTTAGTTTATAGGGGGTTATCTTTAGAGTATTCTTTAGTATTTATATAAGCATGTGTTATATTATAACTACCCTTTACTCTAAAGTAAGATGAAATACCTTAAATTATCTTTCTTAGTAATTTTTTTGCTGGCATCCTCAACCCAAGCTAAAGCCTCCAACATCTCTGAAGCAGATGCCTTAATACAGGATTTGCTGTCAAGTGCCGTACCTTTAGAGCCTAACAGCGAAACCGTTGATTTAGCGTTTTATGCGTATGAGGTTGATGGTGTTGAATCCAAAATATTATCCTGGTCTGAGCCGGGTGACGTAATCGTTAACCTTAAGGTTCCCGCGAACACGGTGGTATCGGATACAGCGTTGTTTTTGTCTTTCACCCGGGATTTCGGCCAGTCAACGCTTTCCATTGAATCCTCATGCTATGAGAAATGCTGGGGCTGCGGGGAGAAACACTGCAGTGACGCGGACACCAAAACCTATGAAGCCGGTGATGGAATCTATTATTATAATGTTTCTTCCTCGTGTGCGGGCTCCGGCAGCCTGGAAATAAACGGGGTAAACGCCTGCGACCGAGACCTGGGTTTCATCTCCGATAATCTAAACTTTGAATCATCCTGCTCTGGCTGGAGTCCCTGCCACGGATGTCCTTATTTCGGCGGAGCAGAATGCAATATTGAGGGTTCATCTATTATAGAATACAGGCGTTTGCCTGCCACAAACCTCACCCTTGACGTCTTAGGTGATGGTGTAATCGATTGGGAGATAGAAGGCGAATTCATCGACTCAACTCTTATCTCGGATTTCACAGATGAACTTAATCTTCATCTAGCTAACTGCACCCCAAACCAGCAGGGATACTGCATTATTCCTCTCGTACTCCACTCGGACTCAGCGGGTCAGGTTAATCTATCCGGGATAAACATAGGCTTTGAGGAGAAACCTGTTGAGGGGGTGGGATACCTCACCCTACACGCCCACAAGAAAGTATCGTGTGGGACGGTATCATGTGATGACCTAATCGTTGATAGCGCATCATTTAATCCAACCGAATCTGATAGTGAATACTTGTTCATGATACAGACTACCACAAGCGGCAGAGTGGAGCACACTAGCTCGTTCGCTAACTGGAGATCTAGTCGCAGGATATATGAGATAACCTGCTATAAAAAAGACGGCTCAATCCAGGAGTGGGAGAAAAATTTCGGGTGCGGTAACGGAAACATCGAAATTATACAATACTTTAAGTGCACGCGTCTGGGGTTTGCTGCCACAGCCAAGGCTGTTTCAAGCCCACATGATAGCACAACATCCTGGCTGGATGCTGAAATTAATATAAGCTATAGCACGTCGAAAGATTATCTCAGCTTCGGCTGCTATTCAAACAGCTCCTGCGATGATAATAACTCTAACACATGGGATGAGTGTATAGATAATGTTTGCATGCACAAGTCAGCTGGAAGCTGGTTTGAATCTGATGCCAGCTTAACAGCAGGTGAGAAGGCGAAAGTTACAGCAATAGTGCATAATTCAGCTTCGAAGAAGGCATCCTTCATCGCATCATTGTTGGTTGACGGCGTGCCGCAATGTTTTAGGTTGGTTGAGGTAGAAGGTGGTGAAAGCGTTGATGTTGTTTTTAATTTCACCCCCCCAGGCGGGTTACATAATATTTCTATTTCCATTGATTCCTCAGCGGCTTTAGGTGATTTGTTTGTTGGGAATAATATTATTTCCCGGGAGGTTGAGGTAGAGGGTACACAAGAGGATGTTTCTATTATTTCAACCCCCACAGCCTCGGATGTATTAGCTTATGAGGGGGGTTATTGGAATCTGAGGGTGGGTTGTTCCCTGGATAGAGAATGCTGGGATGGGATTTCATCAACAACAGATGAGTGTGTTGATGGATTCTGTGTTCACTTGTGTACGGAAGGTGATTGTTTCCCTGAGTTTGTTGATCCTGTGAGTGATTACTCGATTAATCCAACTAATCTGTTTAGCGGGGATGAGGTTCCGGTGGAAGTTACCGTCTACAATAACGGCGAATTGGATGCTATTAATTTTCTGGTGTCTTTGGAGGAAGACGGCGAGATAGTGGATTATGAGATTGTTTCGTTGGAGGAGGGAAAAAGCAAGGTTGTTGAGTTTAGCTGGACTGCCTCACCCGGCGAACATACGTTGTCAGCATATATTGACCCTTTACCTGAGCCTGATGGGGTGATAGCTGAGTCAAGAGAGGATAATAATGTGTTGTCGACGTCTTTTATTGTGAAGGATTCACCTGAAAAAACTGCTTTAACTGATTTATTGGCTTATTGGCCTATGGATGAGGGTTTGGGTGATACGGTGAAGGATTACTCTGGGGGTGGGTTCCATAGTATCGTATCAGGGGGTTCCTGGGTTAATGGGGTGTCTGGTTCCGGATTGTTTTTTGATGGATTAGGTAGCCATGTGGAGGTCTCTGATTCGGGTTTGTTGGCTGGTCTCTCTGAGTTCAGTGTCTGCGGGTGGATCAGGCAGGATGGTTTGAATGCTGCTGGATATGATGGTAGTTTGTTTGGTGAGAAAAAACAGATTCAGTTGAGGCACGGTTACGGTGATGGCTTTTTTTTCAGGGTATTTGATGATGCTGGTAACTCATCTCATGTTGCGGTTAGTTCCGGTTATCCAACCGGTCGCTGGTATTTTGTTTGCGGAGTGTATTCCCCGGATTATTTGAGGCTTTATGTTGATGGTGTTCTCGCGGGTGAGGAGCTTGATGTTGTCCCGGATGTTGTTGCTTCCACGGGGAATCCATTGTATGTTGGGGGTCGTGGGGGGGATGCTGGTTCCTATGATTTGAACGGGTCGGTTGATGATGTTCGGGTTTATAGCCGGGCTCTGGTTTCGAGGGAGATTAAGGCTTTATTTAATCTCTACCGAGGCGGGCCTCTGGTGGCTGCTTATTATTTGGATGAGGATGCTGGTTCAGTGGCTAATGATTCCTCGGGCAACATGAATCATGGATTAATACATGGTGCTTCCTGGGTTGATGGTTTCTCTGGTTCGGCGTTGTCTTTTGATGGCATAAATGATTACGTGGATTTAGGTGATTTCTGGGGTGTTGAGGATATTGAAAAGTTAAGCTTGGGCGCCTGGGTTAAGCCTTCAGGTAATGCAACCCAAAACGCTATGCGCATTATAAGCAAGAAAGCAGATATCGAGCTGGTCTACCGCAGCATACAAGGCGATTTCATGTGCAGGTTACATAATGAGTCTACTGGCTACTCTGATTGGGTGATCTCTTCCAGCGGGTTTGGTGATAATAGATGGCATCAGGTCTATTGTGTATATAACAGCTCTCATGTAATGTTGTATGTTGATGGGATATTGCAGGATGATGTTGAATCTTTCACCGGGAGGTTAATAGACGGAGCCAGCATATTAGCGTTAGGCCGCCGCGGCAGCCAGGACGACTACTACTTCAAGGGCTTGATAGATGAGGTGTTGATTCATGATGAGGCTTTAAGCTGGCAGGCGATTAAACAACAGTATGAGGATTATTCCACTCTTATATCCTATTATTTCAGCGAAGGCTCAGGGAACAAGACCTTAGATTCAAGTTTCAACAATTATACTGGCTTCCTCCACGGAGCCAACTGGACGGAGGGTATTTCAGGCTATGCTCTGAGTTTCGATGGCGTGGATGATAAGCTAAACTCCAGTTTAGTGGATGGTGTGACGGGGGATAAGCTGTCGGTTAGCTCCTGGGTTTATGTTGATGATGTGAGCACCCAAAATTACCAGCAAATAATAGATAAAGGCAGTAATCTCGCTTTTTGGGTTGGTAACAGCGGAGATGTCTGCGTCAGGTTGTCGGCTGAAAGAAACGCTTCTGGCAGCCAGGATTGCTTTAGCGCCGGCTTGGAGTTCGGCCGGTGGCATCATCTAGCTTTCAGCTATGATGCCAACGCAGATGAAAGATTAAAACTGTATGTTGACGGGCGCTTCATTGGTTCAAGCAACAATTATTATGGTTTAATCGGCTCTAACACAGCGAAATTAATAGTCGGCAACACCCTATCGGGCAGCAGGCCATTTAATGGTCTGATAGATGAGCTGGCAGTCTATCGGTTGGTTTTGAATGATAGTGTAGTCCATGACATCTATAATGCATACAGGGGCGGTCCTCTGGTGGCAGCATATTATCTAGATGAAGGCAGTGGTTTAGTTGCCAATGATTCCTCAGGCAACGAAAACCATGGAGTTATAGGGGCTGCTTCCTGGGTTAAGGGTATTTCAGAAACAGCTCTCTACTTTGACGGATCCGACAATATTAGAGTATCAGATCACGCATCCCTTGATGGTTTCGATGAGTTAACCCTGGAGGCTTGGGTTAAAACATCTGCTTCGGAGGGTGTTGTTTTAGAGAAAGAAGATGCTTTTTCGTTGAATGTGGTTGGTGGGAGGTTATGTTTTTCTTATGGTTTCGGTTGTTTCCTGAGTAACTCATCTATTGATGACGGCAGCTGGCATCATGTGGTTGTAGTGCATAATGAATCATCAGATAAGCTTATAGTAGACGGTCTTCTGGATTCACAGGATGCTTCAATTGGCAGCATACCTGATAGCAGATATGATTTGTTTTTGGGGGAGGATTTCATCGGTTACCTGGATGAGATTCTCATTTATGATGTGGCTTTATCGGCTGAGTCTGTGCGCCAACAGTATGAGGATTACTCCCGGCTATTGGTTTATCACTTCAGCGAGGGCGTGGGGAATGAAACATATGATTCCAGCTTCAACAATTATACCGGTTTACTCCATGGTGCTAACTGGACGGATGGTGTCTCAGGCTATGCTCTGAGTTTTGATGGTGTGGATGATTATGTTGACTCGGGTCTGGTGGATGGTGTGGCGGGGGATAAGCTGTCGGTTAGCTCGTGGGTTTATGTTGATGGTGTATCCGCTCAAGGATATCAGCGGATAGTGGATAAACACGGTAATCTGGCGTTTTGGGTTGGTAATGATGGTAGTGTCTGCGTTAGGCTGTCAGCTGAAAGAAACGTTTCCACAAGCGCAGATTGCTTTAACACCCATCTTGAATTCGGCAGATGGCATCATCTAGCCTTCACATATGATGCCAACGCAGATGAGAGATTAAGATTGTATGTTAATGGTCGTTTTTTTGGCTACGTAAACAACTACTTTGGTTCGATTACATCAAGCACATCAGCTCTTATAGTAGGCAACACCTTAACAGGAACCAGACCCTTCAACGGTTTAATAGATGA
>NJDH01000020.1 GCA_002254405.1 Candidatus Altarchaeales archaeon ex4484_96 | reverse complement strand
ATGATAAATTACTTGGGGTTGTGAGCTCAACCGATTTGATTGACGCCTTCGACAAGAGCTCGGGGCTAAAAAACCATAATTCGTTAAGCGAGCTTAAATCAAGGTTTCGGGTGCGGGATATCAAGGAGTTAATGCATGAAATCTCAACCATAGACGCTGATGCTCTCGTATGCGATGCCGCGAAAAAAATGGACGAGAAGGATATTGGCTCGCTTTTGGTCACCGAAGAAAATGAGATAACCGGGATAATAACGGAGAGAGATATTTTCAGGAAAACAGTTGCTGTGGGGGAGGATTGCGAGAGTATCCGGGTTAAATCCATCATGACTCGGGGTTTTTATACCCTAGAGTTGGATGATAGCATACTTGAGGCGAGCAGATTATTCAATAAGCACCGGATTAGAAGACTTCCTGTGGTTAAAGACGGGGGGATAGTTGGCGTTATCTCGGCCAGGGATGTGGCTAAGGTAATTTATAATAAAAGGCTGATTTAGTCGGTTTTTTTTTCCTTTTGATATGAAATGGATTATGGTGGATTGTTTCATTGGATTTGGGATCCCACGATGTTTACTGGAATAAACTCTATCGTGGGGCTTTTTATTTTCGGGGCCCTCTATGGGGTAACTTGCTCTCAGTGCATTTTGCCTGTGGCTTTCTATGGGGGGGCGCAGGGTAATCTACGGCGGGGGATTTTGTTTGCATTCTACTTTAATGTGCCCCGTTTTATTTTGTTTGCGGGTCTGGGGTTGATGGCTGCTTTTTCTGCGTCACTTTTTCTTTCAACCCACGAGTTTATTGAGTCGATTGCGGGGCCCGGGGGTTTCATAGTGTATCTTGTAACCGGGTTGATTATGGTTTTTTTCTCGGCGGAATTGTTTGGTTTATTCGATTTCAACAAGGTGATAACTGATAAGATGATGGCTCGTTTAGAGCCGTTTATGCACCGTGATTATTCATCCAGCGGCTATGGTGCTTTCCTGAGGGGGATGCTTTTTAGTTTATGCTGCGCCCTGGGTTCATCGAGTGCAATAGTCTTTGGGGTGTTTTTCATGGGTTTCGGCAACAGCATGATAAGCAACAACCCGTTTGCTGCCTTCCTTGCTGTTTTCGCTTACGGGTTGGGCAATATTTTCTCAAGCACCCTGCTTGCTGGTGTTATAGGGGGCTCAACCGGTCTGATAGAAAATAAAACCAAGCTTCGGATGAAAAAATATGTCTCAATATTTGGGAGCCTTATTCTTTTGTTCATAGGGCTTCAGTTCATAAGCTTGGCTGTTAAATCATTGATGTAATAATAAAAAAAAAGAATAGAGGTTGATTATTTGTTTTTCTCTATTTCCTCTTTAAGCCAGTCAACTGAGCCTTCAGCGGTCATAAGGTTATCTAGCTCGGATGAATCGCTCATTTTTATCTTGAAAATCCATCCCTCCCCGTATGGGTCTTCGTTTATTATGGTGGGGTCGTCGTATAGTTTCTCGTTGTTGGCTTCGATTGTACCTGATACCGGGGCAAAAAGTTTACCAACCCATTTACCTGTTTCAACGGTTCCAACTTCATCGTCCTGGTTCACTTCATCGCCTTCGAAGGGCATTTCAACAAAGCTTATGTCTCCTGAAACCTGCTGTGCGTAATCGATAAACCCAACTACGGCGCTATCACCCTCAACCCTGCACCACATGAATTCCTTGTGATAGTACAGGTCATCTGGCATATCATATCCTTCTACTTCCATATTAAACACCTGATTTAAAAATTGGTTTATTCATATAAAAACGAATCTATATACCCTCCCAGTTCCCTGACCCTTGATATCGCGGGATGGTGGGCTCCAAGTATCTTCTTCATTTTTTTTATTGTTTCGTTGATATCTGCTTTTTTCCCATCTAATGTTATGTTGTCGGCGTGTGCGACTATTTTTTCCTCGATGCTGCGGGGCATATAATCTTTCGCGGGCAACCCTAAAGCAGACGCTTCATCTCTGCTTATCCCCGCCCCTATATGGGTCAGGCAAAAACGCGAGTATGCTCTCAGCTCGGGACATGCAATAGCGCACCTATTTCGACAGATTCGACATCAACGTCAAGGCCTTTATCGAGCAATAATAAGGCGATTTCGCGGGCGGATTCACAAACAGCCTTGGAATGAGCGACAACGTTTGGCTCACAAAGCTCCTCCAACAGTGTAAGAGCCTTCTGTTTGCAGTATCTTGTTGATGAACTCAATTTCTTTTTTCACATCATCTAGGTTGCTTGAATTATCCTGCATATGGAATGTTTCATTGCATTCGGGGCATATGAAATCCAGTTCCATGGCTTCGCTCAGTGAGACCCTCGAGCAGGAGCAGGATAATATGGTGCTGTTTTCTTCTTTATCGAGTTTATCGTTTAGTTTCCCGAGTTTGAGATTAAGCTGGGTTCTCACGTAATTATCTATTTTATCATTTCTCTTGTTCCACGTGTAAGTATACCATCCGGTTCTCTTGTTTTTGGTTCTCTTGTATTCCACCAGTCCCTCGCCGTGGAGGTCGTTTAGAAGGGTTCTTATGGTTGTCTCCTTCATGTTTAATTCGGCTGCTATCTCTTCGTCTCTTTTAGGTTCAGATAATCTGTCTATTATGTGGACGTGATCAGAGCTCATAGATTTAGCTAATATCTCATTAATCAGTTTAGAGTCCATATTTTTTCTAATTATATATATGAATTTGAAAGATAAATATTGTCACATATTCTGTTATGAAATAAAATGTTTGAGTCGTTTGTTGAGTTCACCCGGGAATGTATCGAATCAAATGGCATTACAGGTATTTTCATTATCGCCCTGTTTGAGTCATTTATTTTTCCCGTACCCACGGCCTTGATAATAACCACAGGCACGGCCTTAAATCTTGATGTTTATTCTGTCGTGGTGATGGCAACCATCGGTTCTGTTTTAGGGGCTGTTGTGGGGTACTATGTGGGTGCTAGGGGGGGGCGCCCTGTGTTGGTCTGGCTTTTTAACGAAAAAAAGGTTGAGCGGGTGGACAGATACTTTGATAAATACGGTGTTTATGCCGTCGGAGTAGCTGCGTTAACTCCTCTGCCCTTTAAGATTTTCACTATCTCGGCGGGGGTTGCGAGGATGAAATTAATCCCATTCATTCTTATCTGCATCCCAACGAGATTCATCCAGTTTCTGTTGTTCGCTCTTTTTGGGGATGTTCTCTCTCAGTTTATTTTTTTATGAGATTTTCTTTCTTTTCTTGTCTATCATATGGTAGAAAAAATAAAACGATGCTACTAAGACTATGATTCCACCCAATAGATACCACATTTCGAGTCCGTTATCCCCTATCCCACCTCCTCTGGTCGATGTTGTCATGCTGCTGGTGGTTGATGTGGTCTCGTTTAGCGGATAAGCTGTTGTTGTAGTTGGTTTAAGGGTGGTTTTTGTTGTCTCATTAAGTCGTTTATTGATTTTTTCTATCAGCTCGTTGCATTTAGTGACACCGTCGGTGTTGTTGATGCTTGAATAGGAATTAAGCGAATTCAAGGCATGTTCCTTGGCTTTGGTGTCATTGTAGGTGTAGTATCTCATGGCTTTAGCGTATTCAGCCTGTGCTTCATTTAAGACCGTTACTCTGATGTTTTTTTGTATCTCAGCCAATAGATTCTTTGATTTATCTAAATCATTCAGGTTTTCGATTTCCTCATATATTCTTATTGCTTCCCGTATGAATTTTTCCGCTGCTTTAGGGTCTGTTTCCTTGTATTCCAGAGCGTATTCATAGTAGGTGCTTGCTGAAATATTATTGATAAAAAACGAGCTTGTCTCATAGGATTTAACATTCCTGCCTTTGACGATGAATGTCTCATCTAGTTCATCACCGTTTACGTCATATGAGTATATGTCGTCGACATCTTCAACATCATAGACTCCCATCATCCCGGATAAACCGTATCTGACCAGTTTTATTCCTGAGGGGAGTCTAATTATTATCTGCGTGTAGTTGTAGGGCATTATATGGGTCAATTGTGTCCTCTCAAGCTTCTCGTTTAATGGTATCCTATATGTCCAGTCAGGGGATACATAACCCTCAAAACCTGACTTGAAATCCTTGGTGTATTCGCCTGTGGTCTGGTTTTTTACCAGGCTGCACTCGCCTTGAATCCAGTTATAGTCCAGGTCCAGTACCTGTATTTCGCCTTTTTTGGGATATGTTAGCATTACCTCACTTTCCTCATCGCCGTCGAAGTCATGGATAATATAATCTCCTATGTCAATCAGCTGCTGATTATCTTTTTCCTCGGTTGAATAATCATATCCAAGAAACAATCCCCTAAGCTCACTTAATTCAATGTCCAAGGCCACAACATAAGGTCCCTGTCCGAATACTATCTCTTTACCGGGGGTGTATTTTATCAGATCTAATACACGTAAATCCCCGATAGTGTAGTTGCCTGAAAGCGAGCATCCGCTGAAGTTTAGTTTATTGAGGTTTACTGTGTTAAGCAATAATCCGTCTGTATCATATGTTGAGACAACGGGATTAAATGTTTTATCGGTCTTAAACTGCATAGCCGGCTTATGGCATTCAAGCTCCCCGCAATGCCATCTGAGAACGCGATAGCATCCCGGGTCAATTGTGGCTAACTGGTCGTCATCCGGGTAATCCGGGTCACGAATCCATATTTTATATGGTAGATAAATGCATTGTTTCTGGCTTGTATACCCATATGTTCCGTTGCATGAATCATCGCTTGAATTGCAGCATTCTTCATCATCAGCCCAGCTCACGCAGCAGTCCTCGAACAAGCTCGGTTTGCTGTGATAGCTTTTTATCTCCGGGGCGCAGGCATCAGCATGCCTGCATGTTTCAACATCATCACCTATTTTTGAAACCTCGGCGGTGTATTTTTCTTCATCATTTTGTCCTGTGCTTTTTTTGACATTAGGCAGGCAGGCGGTTTTGTAGGTGGTATCCGGCAGACGCTGCCTGTAGTACTCGATATTGCTTCCGCCAGATGATATGATAATATTTTTTTCCCATCCTTCTTCTAGTTCGTCTACCACAATCTTTCTAATCCATCCTTCAGCCTCAATGTATTGGGTGATTACCCCATCATCCAAAAGATAAACTACTCCATTGTTGGAGGATAGTCTATAGACTATTTTCTGCTTGAATCCAACATCTGTTTTGTTGATGTCCAGATACTCGTCTTCGACGTTTATTGTTTCAATGTAGCTTGTCCCGATAAGTATCTCGTTTACACCATCATAGTCGATGTCTGCTGATGTTAAGGCCGTGATAGCGCCCTTGGAGTCTAAGGTGATTTCATCCAGCTGATTGCCTTCATAGTCCATGATATGCAGGATTTTTCCCGCTCCCAGAAGAATCTGGCTTTCATTATTTATTGTATGCAATCCAACAGCGCGTATATTTTCATCAGCAGTATAATCCCATCTTTCAATAATATTTTCTGTTGCGGTGCTTAGGCTTATACTCTGAGTCAGTAAAAGAATCATAATTATGGTATTGGTTTTGTTTATGAGCTTATCTGTTCTCATTTTAAATCATAATTATTTAGTTAATGCATCTATTAATATGTTATTGGTGTACTCTGATGGCTTATCTGGTTGAGTCTGCCTGGAACAAGAGCGAATCTGATGTATTAGATGAGCTGGGCAGCGGGAGCGGTGGTTTGAGAAACGGGGAAGCCGATGAGAGGCTGGCGATTTATGGGCGCAATGAGATTAAGGAATCTAAGTCAAAAGGCGCTTTGGATATGTTCATCGACCAG
This sequence comes from Candidatus Altarchaeales archaeon ex4484_96, assembly GCA_002254405.1. Classification (GTDB taxonomy): domain Archaea; phylum Altiarchaeota; class Altiarchaeia; order IMC4; family QMZM01; genus EX4484-2. The sequence continues at coordinate 16,024 of NJDH01000020.1, read as the reverse complement.
TTTAGGAATTTTCTGGTTATTATATTGATTTTCGCTGCCTTGGTTTCGGCTTACATTGGTTTCACCGAACACTCCTTTGATGAGCTTGTGGAGGCCGCAGCTATTCTCGTTGTTATCGCCTTTATTGTTGTAGTGGGTTTCATCCAGGAATACCGGGCCGAGAAAGAGATGGAGGCTCTTAAGAAAATGGTCTCCCCAACTGCCGTTGTCATAAGGGGTGGTGTTAAGATGGTGGTGGATGCCTGGGCCCTGGTTCCTGGGGATGTTATTGAAATAGAGGCGGGTGATAGGATTCCCGCCGATGCGAGGATATTGAACTCCATTGATTTCAAGGCTGATGAGGCGATATTAACAGGAGAGTCATTGCCGGTGAGCAAACACACACAGGTTGTTGAAGCAGATTCCACCTTAGGCGACAGGAGAAACATGCTTTACATGGCTACGTCAGCAGCATACGGTAAATGCTCGGCTGCTGTTACCGCTACAGGGATGTCAACCGAGCTTGGTAAGATAGCATCAAGAATACAGGAGATAGAGAAAGAAAAAACCCCTCTGCAAAAGAGGCTTGATGTAGCGGGTAAACAGATTGGTTTAATCGTTTTAATATTATGCGCTCTCATCTTTTTAACCGGCCTGATTAATGGCGTGAATATCGTCACAATATTTCTCACAGCTGTTTCCTTGGCTGTTGCGGCGGTACCTGAGGGATTGCCTGCTGTGGTGACTGTGACATTAGCCCGGGGGATGAGGAGGATGCTTAAACGCAATGCTTTGGTTAGAAAGCTCACGGCGGTTGAGACCCTGGGGGCTACTACGGTAATCTGCACCGACAAGACCGGTACGTTAACCCGAAACGAGATGACTGTGAGGCGTCTATATTCTATGGACAATATTTTTGAGGTATCGGGGGAGGGATACAATCCCGAGGGGGTTTTCAGCCTCGGGGACAAGACGGTTAATCCCGCCGATGAGGGATTGGATTTTTTGCTTTCCGCAGGAGCCTTATGCAATAACGCCTCATTAAACAAGACCGAAACCGGCTATAGCATCACGGGGGATCCGACAGAGGCTTGCATGCTTGTTTGCGCGCAGAAGGCGAATATTTCATTAAGTGATTTATACGCTGAGTACCCGCGTATTTCTGAGATGCCCTTCACCTCCGAGAGAAAGAGGATGAGCACCGTCCACAAAAAACCCGACGGCAAACGTGTTGTCTATGTTAAGGGGGCTCCTGACGTGCTTATTGGATTATGCACTGGCTTATATGGGTCAAACCGGATAGAACCTCTTGATGTTGAATCAAGGGAGCGGATAATAAATGTATCGGATTCATTAGCAGGGGATGCTCTCAGGGTGCTTGGATGTGCTTTCAGGGAATTAGATGATGATGAAATCCTAGACGAGGATAATCTGGAGAAGAATCTTGTTTTCATAGGATTGCAGGGTATGCTTGACCCTCCAAGGGATGGGGTTGGTGAATCGATTCAGATATGCCGGGATGCTGGTATTAAAACCGTTATGATAACCGGAGATCATGCTTTAACGGCGAAGGCGATTGGAGCGGAAATCGGTTTATTTGAGGAAGGCGATATTTTGGTCACCGGGGCCGACCTTGAGAAGATGAGCATTGATGATTTGAAGGATAGGGTTGAGCAGATTGTCATCTACGCCCGAGTCAACCCGGAACACAAGCTTAACATTGTCGGAGCCCTCAAGGAAAAAGGCCATATTGTGGCGATGACAGGTGATGGAGTCAATGACGCACCTGCTTTAAAGAAATCGGATATCGGGGTGGCTATGGGCATAACAGGAACCGACGTGTCCAAGGAGGCCTCTGATATGGTGTTAACAGACGATAATTTCAACTCCATTGTCTCTGCCGTGGAGGAAGGCCGCGGTATCTATGATAATATCGTCTTGTTCATAACATATCTGCTTTCCTGCAATATAGGGGAGGTGTTGACGGTTTTTTGTGTTGTGGCTTCTCTTATGGTTTTCGGAGAGTCCCCCCTGATTCCGCTTCAGATTCTCTGGATGAATCTTTTAACGGATGCTGCTCCAGCCCTGGCTCTCGGCTTTAATCCCCCTGATCCTGATGTGATGCGAAGGCGTCCCCGCGACCCAAGGGAGAGCATCATAAACCGGAGAAATTTGATTTCATTCATGGGTATCGGAGTCTTGATTGCTGCAGGCGTTATTTTGCTTTTTTACGTTAATCTCCCGACAGACATGCATGAAATAAACCCCAAAACCCCCGACGGGGCGGATAAACTTGAGGATGAGTTGATGAGGCCCAGAACAATAGCGTTCACAGGCCTGGTTATGTTTCAGATGTTTTATGTTTTAAGCTGCAGAAGCAAGAAATACCCGCTTTTCAGGCTGGGTTTATTCTCCAACAGATATCTAATCATAGCTGTTTTGTTTTCTGTTTTAATGCAGTTTTTCGTGGTTTATCTAACGGATTTGATGTCTTACTTTAATGAATCAGGCATTATATATACGGTGTTGTATCTGATATGGGGGGCGTTTGATACCGTGCCTCTCACATTAAATGATTGGGTGATTGTTGTTTTGGTTTCGAGCACAGCTTTTATATTGCCTGAGTTGATGAAGTATCGGAGAGGATTTTAGTTTTTTTTATTCATCGCTTAACTGAGGTACGACGGTTTTCATGTACTCGATAAAGCCTACAAGTATTATCGGCCCAAGAAACAATCCCTTGGCGCCGAATACCACCGTCCCGAAAACAAAAGAAAGCAATACAAGCCCCGTGTGTATGCCTGCACCGCAGATGTATGGCCTGAGTATCTGATCGGGTACGAAGTCCACGATAACAGCCATAACCAAAGCAAAAATAAGCAGATACCATAGGGATGCCATCAGCGTCCCCATGAAATAGGCTTGTAGCGTGAAAAGGATTGCCGTGGGAACCCAAACTATCTTGATACCTACCCCTGGCAGCAGATTGAATAAACCGCATAGTACAGATAAACCCAGTATCAGGGCAGCCGATATCTTAAGCTCAGCCGGCGCAACCATATTTAAGACTGTTAAAGAGATTAAAGCAAAAATTAATGTGATAACCATCGTAAGAAAAACGCCAACGAATATCCTGTTCAGGGCGCAGTCCATGTTTCCTATGTATTCGTCTATTATTTTTTCATCTCTTTGAGGTGCGTTATCGACTGCCCATCCCATAAGGCTTTCGCCGTCCATCAGAAAATAAAACCCAACAACGAAGGCAATAAACATTATCAGCAGATACCAGAGAAAGACTTCAGTCAGTCTCTTAAGGGGCTCAAGTACTATGGACTGTATGTCCCTGCTTCTTACAAGCTCCAGGAAATAATTGACGTCAAGTATCTTTATGCTTGATACAAGCTCGTTTATGTGCTCTGAGTATTCCTGCGGGAGGATATTCTCTATTAGCTCAATCAGGAAAGGAAAACTCTTGCTTACTGTGTCAGCTATGTATATGGTGGATACCATGGTGGGTATCACGATAAGGGAAAGCAGTGTAATTATGGCGATAAAGGATGTGATTTCTTTGCTCTCGATTTTTTTATCAAGCTGTTTTTTAATCGGTTTCGCAAGATAATACAGGAATATGGCATACACTATTCCCTCCAGGAACGGGTAGGTCATGTAGACCAGTAGAGCGAAAACTAACACCCCGAAAAGCTTCCAGTATCCCTTCATATCTTTTTGTGCCATATTGTTTAATTTATATGCCTGCGTCCCTTAATATATGGTTTTGTTGTTATTTCATCTCCTCGATTGCTTCATCAACCCCGAATCCCTTGTGCACGATAGCTGCTATGGCTTTGACCATTTTCGTCGGCTGCTTAGCCTGGAAGATGTTTCTTCCTATGGCAACCCCACACCCGCCTGCTTTGATGGAATCGTATACCATCTCAAGTACATCTCTTGTTGTATTCATCTGCGGTCCTCCTGCGACCACAACGGGAACGGGGCATCCTGACGTTACCTCCCTGAAGGAGTCTATGTCTCCTGTGTAGTTGGTTTTAACCAAATCCACCCCCAGCTCCGCAGCCGCTCTTGAGGCTATTTTCACGCATTCGGGGTCGTGTTCTGATTTAATCTTTCTACCCCTCGGATACATCATGGCTAAAAGAGGCATACCCCATTCCCTGCATTTACTTGCTGTTGCTCCCAGTTTGCGCAGCATGTCATATTCCGTGTCGGCTCCGATGTTTATGTGAACCGATACGGCATCAGCCCCCATCTTTAATGCATCCTCCACCGGGGTAACCAGCACCTTGCTGTTGGGGTCTGGGCTCAGGCTTGTACTACCCGACAGGTGAAGGATTAATCCAACATCCCTCCCGTATCCCCGATGACCAAACAAAGGCAAACCAACATGCCCTAATACGGCGTTGGCTCCTCCTTCAGCAACCTGATTCACTGTGGTGGCCATATCTATCAATCCCTTGATTGGTCCTGCTCCCAGCCCATGGTCCATTGGGACTATCACGGTTTTTTTTGTTTTTCGACTTAATATCCGCTCAAGGCGGACTGCTTTACCTGTGTAGCTCATAATAAACACCTCATTTATTTGTCTCATCAGTATGGTTTAGATGGGTAGCGCATTAAAGCATCTACCAAAAGAAAAAGAAGAACTCTATGCTTTTATCACTTAACTGGTTTCCTTTGTTAGAAGATATTTTATTCATGTTATGTATTCTATAAGCGAGTTCATACATAAATAATTGGGGTCTTTTTTTCTTGTATTCGCATATTTTTTTTGATGTATTCTTTTGACGCGGATTTTCATGTTCACTCCAGGTATTCCGGGGGCACCTCCAAGAGGATGATGCTGCCTGTTATCGTCGAGCAGGCTGTTTTGAAGGGCCTGGATTTGGTGGGAACAGGTGATGCATTGCATCCGGGGTGGCTTAAGCATATTAAAGAGTTTCTGGTTGAAGACAACGAGGGCATATATTGCGTTGATGGTTCGGATATCAGGTTCACAATACAAACGGAGGTCGAGGATATTAACAGAGTACATCATATAATCTTGTTTCCCTCTATTTCCGCCGCTCAGTCTCTTAGGGATATGCTTATGAAACACTCGTCTGATATCGACAGGGACGGGCGGGCGCGTATCCGTTTGGGTGGAGAGCAGCTGGTGGATTATGTGCGGGAGGTTGATGCTTTGGTTGGTCCAGCTCATGTTTTCACTCCATGGACTTCGCTTTACAAGGAATATGATTCACTTACGCAATGTTATGGGGATAACCTGAAGCATATTTTTTTCGCGGAACTGGGTTTGTCTGCTGATAGCTTGATGGCTGATAGAATATCCGAGCTCGCTGATTTATCTTTGATGTCTAATTCCGACACCCATAGTCCGTGGCCTCACAGATTGGGTAGGGAGTTTAACCGGGTGAGGGCTAAGCAGCTGTCTTTTCCCGAGATAAAAATGGCGCTGAAACGCAGGAAAGGGCGTGGTATCATGTTGAATGTCGGTTTGGATCCCAGAGAAGGCAAGTATCATTTGACTGCCTGTTGCCGGTGTTTTCTGAAGTTCAAGCTTAAGGACGCTTTCGGGCTTAAATTTAAGTGCCCTGTGTGCGGTGGGAGGATAAAAAAGGGTGTTTTGGATAGGATAGGTGAGCTTTCCACATGGGATAAGCCTCATATTCCCGCTCATCGCCCGCCTTATATTCGTATTCTTCCTTTGGCTGAGGTTATTTCTCTTGCGACTGGTGTTTCTACTTTAACCAGCAAGAAAATCAAGAGCAGGTGGGATTCGCTTGTCGGTGAGTTTGGTTCTGAGATTAATGTTCTTGTTGATTCGGATATCGCTGATTTGAAGAAATTTGATTTGAAGGTGGGCTCTATTGTGGAGCGCTTTCGACAGGGTAGAATGAACTATGTAACCGGCGGCGGAGGCTTGTATGGCAGGCCTTCTCTCGGGGATGAGCTCGACGAGTTCTGGGGTTACGGCCAGAAGAGCCTTATGGATTACTGATTAATTGAATTTATACTCGAGTATCCAATGTATTATTCAATGACGGGGGGCAACAACGGTTTTTTTCTTGAATATTGCATTGAATCCACAGGTAAGGCTGGTGGCGGATTACATAAGATTAATTCCAGGCTTCATATTGATGGGTGTGAGGGCACCGCTCATTTAGAGAAGCATTGTTCCTCCTTTGAGGCACCTGGCGAACCTATCGGATTTTTTAAGGCTAAGTTACCTGCTGATGTTTTATCGGATATCCGTGGTGGTGTTGAGGCAGCGGGCTTGGATGATTTACCTCCCCGCACAGGTGAAGGCCCCTGGTCCTCTATCGTAACACTTAAAATTAATGAGGGTGTTAACCGGATTAAACAGGTTTTCTCAACCGGCGATATGCTGATTATGGATGTGTTAGGTGATTTACTTGATAGCTGGATTCACTTATCGTGTGGTTGGGTGATTATCCATTAGCGGCTTTACAGCTTACGCTTGATTCGTGCGATAATCCACCAACCCGGTTTAGCCTGGGATTTATAAACAAAGGCATTGAACCTGTTTATTTGCTTAATCCGTATTTTTTACCCCCTGATGACCCTGATTGCTTTAGCGGGGTTTTGGTTGCAATGCTTCCCCAAGAAAAGCAGGGGTTTACTTCCCCACCTCTTAAGTGGGCTCGTATTAAGCTGGATTATCCCTCAGATGTTTCATCGGGGGATGTTTTGGAGTTGAAACCTACTATTGAGACAAGAACAGCTATTGCCGGGGAATCTAAATTCATCGAACCCTGGGGTTATCTAGGGGATTTAGATCAGTACATGCGGGTGTTTCATGTTTTTGAAAAAAGATTTGGGATAGATGTTGATGTCGGGATAGCTAATGAGCAGTTCAACAAAAAAAATTCCATGTCTGATGAGCTGTTATTTAGTGCCGGTTCCGGCTTCATCAATAATGGTGTGCCGGGTAGATGGGGGGCTGATGATACCAACATAACAAAAGGAATTAATAAGTTTGTCTCATCGGCTGAGGTGAACGGGATTGAAAGAAAATGGATTACACATTATACTGTAACCAACATGCGTCTTGTTGAGCAAGCTAAGGAATCATTTGTTATGCTGGAACCGGATATTGTTTTCGCCGCTGTCACACATGATTTCAACGATATGATGCTTTCAAGGAGTATATTGATTTCCTCCATGAGAAGGATCCAACTGGGGCTAAAAGCCTGACCGTTAAGCAAGCAGTAAACATTTTACCTGAAAAACAGATAAACCTGAGGTGTGAAAACCTCAACGGTATTGTATGCACCGGGAGACCGGATGTTTTGGTAGGCTGCGAGGGTATTTGGTTGATTGATGAAGGAGCATATGGGTGTTGTTCAGGTTATTGTGTGTCCGAGCGAGAAGCTGAGGTACCTTACTCATTTTTTTTCGTCCATGCCGAGTGTACTGAAGTGCATGGTAAATGTTTGATGGAACTTGAGGAAGGGGAAAAGGGGTTAATATATGACAGGGGGGCTTGGCTGGAATTAAATAAGCTTGTGGATTTAGCGGATCAGTATAATGTCCCGCTTACTATCATGTTTTGGCCCACAGCTGTTGATGTAATCCTCGATGACCCTAAAAAGATTGAGGCAGTTAAGTCTTGGCAGGCCGCAGGTCATGAGATAGGAATACATATTCAATACGATGGTCAGGGTAATTTCAACCCAGATAATCTAAGCCGATACCGCAAGCTTTTGGATTTCAGCTACCAGACTGAAATCAAATCCGGAACAATCGTCAATAAAGACATGAATACTCCTCAGGAGACAATCTATGATGTTGACGGGCGCGTTGTGGGAGACGCGCTTGGAGGCGACCCTCATCAGGATGGTAGAACCTCGAAAGCCATAGTGAACTCATTTAATAATCATCTAACCTACAGGATTAATGCAAGAGCTGGATATCTTGATCCGAGGACTAAAGAGCTTGAATATAATTCGCTTGAGCCTGATGAGATTTATGGGGTGGGCCTGCACCCGGTTGATATTTTGCAGGACCCCAAAATAATTGAAAACTGGTTTAAATTCCTGCACGATAAAGACCCGCAGGGGATTAAGCGAATGACTGTAAGCGGTTTGATGGAGTCTTATGTTATACTCAACAACCTGACGGGAACACTGTCTGGGATGGTGAGGAACGAACCACAGGATCCTGCGAAGAAGACCATAATGATTGTGAGAAAGAAAATTATGGTCTGGGTGAATACGCGGGCAGATGCGATCGTGGTTTTGCGGATGAGATATATCTTTTGGGGAAAAAAATCAGCGAAGAAAAAAAATACCCCACTATTTCATAGCAATCCATAATGAGCCTTACCCTATGGGGGAAGAACAAGTTGAAAAGCATTATCCTGTTCTTAAGGAAATGGTTGAGAAGGCTAACCAGTATAATATCAAATTGACTTTAATGTTTTCAGCTCAATGGGCTGATATTATCTCAGAGGATCCGAAGATGATGAGTGAAATAAAACAATGGCAAAGTCAGGGTCATGAGATATCATCCTATCATCATAGCATCAACCATAAAGGAAGCTGAGACGGCTACACGGCCTATACAAAACAGGAGGCCTTAGCTCATAGAGCAAGTATGGGTAAAAAACCGGAGGATTACCTGGGTTCCCTGGATGATTTCATGGAGAAAGTAAAGCTGCTTGATTCTTACGTTAATTCAGGCTGTGTTAATGAGGGGGCTGATAAGATGGTTATGCCTGATGAAATAATCTATTCAACTTGTTCTGGTAAATAATTAAAGGCGGGGTTCTTCCCGAGGTCTTTGTTGAGCATCCTTCTGAAAACTGCGGCCCGGAGAACAGCGGTTACTGCATTGATTTTGGCGATGAATGCATGACGGGGTATGAGGGTATCGGACCCGAGGGATGCAGTTCCGGCAGGTCGGCTGAGTGCTGTGTGCCGATTGAATAAAAAAAGATATTCCCCATTATTTCATATCCATGCATGTTAATCCAATCAGACTTAAAGAAGGGCAAATTCCAAAAGACTATTATTTTCGCACAGTACAGATGGTGGATAAAGCAAATTATCTTGACCAAAAGCCCGTTTTCTTTTAAGATAAAAAAAAGCTTGTGAAAATAATGTCTATTTTGTTGAGAAAAAATCCCAGATTATGTCTGTCGCTGAGAAAGCTTGTGGTGGGGGGCTTCTTTCTAGGGGGTTGGGTGATGTTTTTATCCCAGGCCATGAGTGCCCTCCATCTAATGCAACACAAAGTTTAACCTGGACATTATTATCACATCCTGAATACAGATCACAGTATGCGTTTTCTTCGTCCAATACTCTTGTAGGGTCACTGGAGCAGCTATTTCTCGCCAGCCACCCCGATATTGTGTCAGAAACAGAAGTAAAATTCACATCTTCAATAGCAGCAGGACCTCTTCCTCCATAAAACAGGACATGGTCGTCTTGTAGGCCGTGGATGTGCAGGATGGATATGGGGTTTTTTGGGTTGCAGTTGTCGTAATTATTTGTCCCGGCTACAGCTGCTATTGCTGTGAAGACATCAGACATTTCGCAGGCGAGACGATGGGATAGCATTCCACCATTTGACATTCCGGTGGCATAGATCTTATCTATTTGTGCTTTCTTTTTGATATCCTCAATTATTAATTTAACGAAACCAACATCATCGCTGTTGCTTTTATCAGCATATCCACAGCATCGTCCAGCGTTCCAGGTGGCTAGTTTACCTGAAGGTAACCGGCTGGCGCCATTAGGGAATGCTACAATAAATCCTTCTTCCTCTGATTTAGGTATCCAATCATAATTTTTGGCCATCACTTCAGCAGAGCCCATGCCTCCATGGAAAGCAAGAACCAATTTTGCAGGATTGCCATTATATGAGCTTGGAACATGTAATAAATAAATTCTTTCTTTGTTTCCCTGTTTTATCGTATACTCATAATCCCCCGGTTTAAGCATTATCATCTGTGGGTTTATTGTTGTATTATCCTGCATAGGATAATCATTCGTTCTTATGCAATTTAATGAAATTAAAATAATTAAGATTAATAGGGTGCTTGTGAACATGATACTCTTTCTTTTCATTGTATAAATTGATTACATTAGGCGATTCAAGTTAATTTATTAACATCTTTATGTACTACTAGATTATCTGAACATAAGGGCAAGACACCTGCGGTTTCTCGCCCTTATCCCTGGCCTGTCGTCCAGGACAGGCAACCCCGCTCTTCCCTATTCGATCAAAGCTATTTAACAAAGTATATGGTTTCTTTTTGGTGATACAATCCAGCCCTGCTGGATGTACACAAAATCTATAAGATTTTGTCGTAGCTTACACCTTTCTTTTTACAAAAAGAAAGGGGTAGAGTATGGGACCGCCGAGATTTGAACTCGAGTTCCCGGCTCCCAAAGCCGGAAGGATGCCAAGCTACCCCACGGTCCCATCTATTCTTATGTGAGAGAATATATTGGATGCAGCATTATTATATCTCATCCAAGGCTTCCAGCAGTATCTGGTTTTCGCGGCTGGTGCCTACGCTGATGCGGGTGTAATCCCCCTTGAATCCCGGGAACACACCTAGTTTCCTCACAATAATCTTTCTCTCATAAAGCCTATCGTACAGCTGCTGCGCGCTTAAAGGCGTGGAATCAACTAAAACAAAATTCGCATTCGATTTATAAGCCCGGTATTTCGCGCTAAGCCTATCATATAATAATCTTCTGTCCTCAATTATTTTCGCAACATTCTTACGCATGAAAGCAACATCCTCTAATGCGACAACAGCAGCCTTCTGGGCGAAGCAGTTCACGCTAAAAGGCTGTTTAACACGAAGCAATAACTCAATTATCTGAGGGGATGATATCGCGTAACCAATCCTCAACCCCCCTAAAGCAAACGCCTTAGAGAAAGTCCGCGGGATAATGAGATTCTCATATTCATCCAATAGAGAAATAACAGATTCGCCGCCGAATTCAATATAGGCCTCGTCCACAACCGTGGGTTTGCCCAGCTCAAGTATCTCGATTATGTCCTCTTTGGGTATCACCGTGCCTGTTGGATTGTTTGGGGAGCAAAGAAAGAGAACCCCCGCTTCCCTGGCTTTAATAAGATATTCCTCCAGCGGAAAGCTGAAATCCTCTCTAAGGTTGACTGTATGTGTTTTCTCCCCTAATATCCGAGCGCATATCAAGTACTCGCCGAATGTGGGATTAAAATAAAGCACCGGCCCTCGGAAAACCTTAAGTATTAATTCGATAAGCTCATCTGAGCCATTACCTGCTATGATGCTGTTTTCTTCCACCCCACAGTATCCGCTTAACGCAATCCTGACTTCATCATCCAGATGAGGGTATACGTTAACCTTATCCGCGTAATCCTTCAACGCCTCAACCACCTTCGGGGATGGGCCGTAGTTGTTTTCATTCGAAGCCAGTTTGATGTAGTTTTCAACGGTGTTCCCAGGGACATAAGGTTTAATGTCATACACGTGTTTCTTTACCTTATTGTTTAATTCGGATTTCATTTTAGCTCAGGAATCTAATAAAACAAAAACATTATGTATTATATGGATTCAGTGCTCTTATTATTTTATCTATTGACTCTGGGTTTCTTGGTGGGTTTTTCGGGGGCGATGATACCAGGTCCGCTGCTGGTTTTCGTCATATCCGACACCCTTAAGAAGGGGCGCTGGTCCGGGCCTCTTGCGATAATAGGTCATGCTGTTGTGGAATTGTTTATTATTGTGTTGATTTTTTACGGGCTTTATTCTTTCATCCAATCCTATAGGGGATGGATTTATCTATTGGGTGGTTTGATGCTGGCTTTCACATCCTTTATATTATATCGTGACTCAGGTTGTGTTCCTGATTTCAGGGCCAGAAACGGTTCCATGAGCGGTAAGTTGGCTTGTGGTTCGGTTGCCGGGGGTGTGGTTTTCACATTATTCAACCCGTCTTTTCCTCTCTGGTGGGCTACCGCCGGTTCTGCTTTGCTTTTAGAGGGATTAAATCAGATGGGTTATTTCGGGCTGATTTTGGTGGTGGTAGGTCACTGGGGCTCTGATTTATTGTATTATACTATTGTTTCTTTTATGATATCACGCGGGAAAGAAGCTTCTTTAAAGAGGGTTTATAAGCCGCTGATGATATTATTGGCTTTTTTTCTGGGTTTGCTTTCAGCTTATTTTATCGGTCAGGGGGTTGATTCCACGGGCATTATCTCGCCGTTTCTGTTGTAGGCTGCTATATCTCTTATTGTTTTATGAGGGTATTTGATTATCAGATGAACTAATCCAAAGCTTTCGAAAAAACGCAGGTCTTGGGCTGATGGCTTGTTGTTTGCTGTGGGGTGGGAGTGAGCGCTTCCTATTATGCTTGAGTCTATTGGTTTCATGTTCAGGTAGGTTGAAGCGAATCCTTCCCCGTATATGGTCTTCGGCAAAACAATCGCTTCCTCTATCACCTCATCTGTTCCTCGAAGCTGGCAGGAAAATTCTCTGGGATAAAGCTCGCGGGATACTCCAAGGATAAACTCTAGGGCGTTTTTTTTAATCAGCATCCTTTTTTCATCAATCGCCTGTATTTACCATATGGGTCCTGCGGTGCGAAACGGGCTGGTTTAGGGTTGACTGCTTTAATACCGCATGCAGGGCATTCTTCCTTGAGGGTGTACTGGTGGCATCGGGGGCATTTAAGTAAGTGCATTTTATGCTTCTTGGAGTATTTCCCTGAAGAACTCGGCTGTTCCCTTGTTTTTTTTGAAGAAATCAATCCCCTCTTTGGTTGAATCTCTGAGGTCTTTTTCAGCTGTTTTATAGTCCTCTGATTTGAGGTTAACCCGGTAGATTGGGGGTGAATCATATAATACTGTTATCTCGGATTCTGTTTGATGCTCTTTTATGCGCTTAAGCGCTTCCCTGATTTTATCAACAGCATCGGGTTGATAGCTTTTAAGCTTGACGTATCCTGTTACCTCAACATAGGGTACTTTAATGTTTTCGTTTATGAGTTTAAGCAGGTCGTCTCTCCATTCATTTTTGACTTCCAGTTCGTCTATTCTTGTGTTATCTGATGTGATGGCCTCCAGTCCCTCGTATACTGACCCGTATTTTTCGATTAGTTTTTTTTCTAAGGCGTCTGTTACCTCGTTTACCGGTATTTTCTTTGATTTAGCGAATATCTCAAGTAGCTTATCTGCTCTTTGTTTCTGTTTGACATCCTGTAGTTTCTCTCTTTTCTGTGCCTCACTCACCCTGCGCAGCGAGAGGTCTATGTGACCCCGGTCGGCTTTAATCCTAAGCACCTGCACTACGGTTTTCTGCCCTTCCCGTACATAATCTCTTATGTTTCTTACCCACTTGAGGGATATCTCTGAAATATGGAGCATACCTCGTTTGTTGTTGTACTCGTCGAGTGTTACGAAAGCCCCCTGCTTGAATATGTTCTCTACTGTGCCAATGACTATTTCTCCTTCCTCGGGGTATTCATTTTTTTTATTCTTTCCTTCGGTCATTTTGTTGTTTGAACTTATATAATTTGGATTGAATGTATTATATAGTGTTTTACCTAAAATGAGACCTCATATTTTCATTGCATTAGTGGAGCATGAACCTGGGGTGCTTATGCGGGTTGCTTCTCTTTTCACTAGAAGGAGATTCAACATCGAAAGCATTTCGGTTGGGCGCACAGAAGAACCGCATATTGCGAGGATGACTATTTTGACCAGAGGCGATGAGAAGATACTGGAGCAGATAGAGAAGCAGTTGAATAAGCTTGTTGATGTCATTAAGGTTAAAGATATCGATGTTGGCAGCTCGGTTTGCAGGGAGCTTTGCATCATTAAGGTTCATGTGCCCCGGGAAAGCCAGAAGTCGAGGATTATACAGTACGCTAATGTTTTCAGGGGGCGGGTTGTGGATGTAAGCCCTGAGACGATGGGTGTTGAGATAACCGGGGACTCGGATAAGGTTGATGCTTTCATTGATTTGGTTAAGGGTTTTGGTATCAAGGTTGTGGCTAGAACCGGTTTGACTGCTATGGAGAGGGGTTAGCTTATGAGGTCTTCTTACCGGATTATGAGCATATTCGGTATTTCTATTGAGCTGCATGTTACCTTTATTTTATTGCTTGTTATTTTATTGGGTTATGGCTGGTTTACTGCTGGTTTTATTTCTGGTTTGAAGCTGGTTTTGTTGTTTGTTTTGTTGTTTGCGGTTGTTGTATCACATGAGCTGGTGCACTCTGGGGTGGCGATGCTTTGGGGTATTAAGGTGCCAAAAATTACGCTTTTACCTATTGGGGGGGCCGCTCATGTGGAATTACCTGAAAAACCACATATCGAGTTGATTGTTGCTGTTTCAGGTCCATTATTTAATATTGTTTTTGCTTTTTTTGTTCTTGTTTTGTTGTGGTTTGCTTATCCGGGTGCTGAGTTGTTTCCTGATGCGGATTTACTTAAAATGTCTGATGCGATTCTTTCTTTTGATGGGTTGCTGAGGTTTCTTTTACATATTAATATTGTGTTGGCTGTTTTCAATCTATTGCCTATTTTTCCGATGGATGGGGGTCGGGTTTTCAGGGCTATTCTGGCTTTGTTTATGGATTATGCGAGAGCTACTGCTGTTGCCGCTAACATGGGCCAGTATCTTTCTTTGTTTATGGTTTTTGCCGGTATTTTGTTGCCTAATCTGTGGATTATCCTGATTGGTGCCTTGATCTATATGGCGGCCGGTCAGGAGCTGAGGGTTGTTAGATTAAGGCATGCTCTTGCTGGGTTGTCGTTGGGGGATGCTGCTGTTAGGGACTATGAGTTTGTTCATGAGTCGATGTCTTTGAGTGATTTCATGGAGAATGCGATTAAACCCCAGCTTAGCTATTATCCTGTTGTAGATGCTTCGGGTGCTGTGGTGGGGATGTTCAATCCTGAGCTGGTGGAGGGATCTGCCGGGGGCGGTTCCTCTGTTGGTGAATTTATGGTCAGGGATTATGTTACTTTCAGTTCAAGCGATATTGTTTCAGATAAGCTTCTTGGGATTTTGGATAAGAGTTTTGTTTTTGTCGAGGAGGGTGGGAAAATAATCGGCTATATTACTCCAGAGTATTTATCTGCTTTAGCTCGGTTTCGCGAGATTAGGGGGTCTGCCATTTAATCCACAGGTATATTGTTATCTCATCCCTGTCTGGTGTTTTTAGTTTGATGCTTGCGGATGAAAGCGCTTTGCCTTCGATGTTTTCTTTTGGTTTTGGTTTTTGTTTGTTAGTGTGTTTTTTAGGCTGCCTTCTGGGAGGGTGTATAGTATTGTTGCTAGTGTTGTTATGAGCAGCATGCATAGTATTATGTCTAGTGGTGCGGTTTGTCCTTTTGTTTTTTTCATCATACATTTATTTACTTTAAAGTTCTATAAATAAATATATGTCTTGACGTATATAAAATGAACAAAAAAGGATACTACAACTCACCCTTTATGCTAGCAGTACTCGCACTACTATCATCCTTCATAATGCTCAACCACACCCAAACAGACGCGAGCAGAACACATAAAACGATGCTATCAGGCCAGTTGGTTAACGTAATGCTCCAAACAGAAAAAAACAAGCTATCCACCGCCAACCTCATGAAATTCAGCGCATACCAGGCAGCATACGAGACCGCATTATCCGCCGGAAACAAAAGCATACTGGAAGCCAAAATAAGCGAACACCTAAAAAATACCACCTCAACCCAAATAAACCAAACCATCGAAACCTCCCCCCTAAAACAAGGCTTCATGCTTGAAAGCAGCAGACATCCCGCTTCATCAACCAGCTACCCCCACGTAAGCATCGAATACGCAAACAAAATAAGCATCTACATCGATTGTGGATTTTTCACCCTCCTAAACCATTCAAGGCAACTGAATAAATCATTTATCCTAAACGAGTTATCATCCAATTTTTTTTCCGTGATGGCCGATGAATATAATCTCTCGGTTTATGGCATTTCTGTATCAGGTTCAATGGTTGAGCTGAAGGGGGTGATAACC
>NJDH01000064.1 GCA_002254405.1 Candidatus Altarchaeales archaeon ex4484_96 | reverse complement strand
GACCTCTGAAAATGAGGATGAGATACTTGATATATTCAAATTCGCGCGGAGTATGGGGATTCCCCGTTGCAGGACTTGGGATATGACTTCATCTAATGGTTTCTCGGCTGAGGATTTGAAGCTTTTGCCGCGGGATTATATGAGCAGCCTGCAGATGCTGGCTGATTACGCGCATTCCTCTGGAGCGAAAAACATCGAAGCAGGTGAGCCCTTGTTTAAACAACATATTAAAACACCCCTAAACATATCCGGTGGATTCTGCGTTGCGGAAGCAGGTTTGATGACATATATATCAACATTAGGGGATATCTATTTTTGCTGTAACGTCAGAGACCCCCTCTACAACATCTTCGATTTAATCAAGAAGGGAAAACCCCTCAACATGGTTCACAGGGAAAAAATTGGTGAGTTCCTCAGGGAACACAACACCATACCCGCTGGATGCATAAATTGTGAACACTTGATGAGATGTAAAACAGGGTGCATAACCAGAAGACATTTTGTTGGATACGAAAGGGACTACTGGTGTAAGATACCCTATCTACAAACAATTAAAGAAAAAGAAGGGGTTATATCAAATCCTAATTAAAAACAACCCTTATCTTTTTATTTTTATTTTCCAGTTCATCTACCGTGAGATAGGGTCTAAAGGTCCTCAGATAACCCAGTAGGGTATAGATTAGTGTAATCCAGTTATCTGGTTCCTTTTGAAGACCATAGGGTGGAGCAGTTATGTTCATGGTAATCTCCTTCGAATCCAATATGAAACGATAAACACCCCAACCCATGAACTGAAAGAGGTTTTTCAATAAATAAATCAACTTTTCCTCCCCTGCATCCAATTTGATTACTTCACTGAAGAAACAAGTGGATATATTGGATAACTCATCTATAATTAGGTTCTCATTACCCAATAGATGAAATAGAGTACATTCCACCGGAGACATGGTCTTTCCCCTGAACAGGATATCGTTGTTTTCCTGCAACATGAAAATATTTTTCTGGAAAGCATTCTCAAGGGTAAAACCATACCCTCCAGATATCTTGTTAAGTTTATTATATTCATCTTTATCCTTAGACTTGAGCGGAATAAACCTCTCATCAGATAAATCAAACACATAAGAGCATCTGTGCAGTGACTGATTGGCCTCCACAAGCTGGCACTCATGCCCGTATACTACGTTCATAATACCCTCGTAGAATCCAATCATCAGGTTATTAGCATTTATCTTTCTGGAGAGACCCTCGTCTAAGGTTTCAATAATAAGGCGGTTAGATTTTTTTTTCAATTTAAAATCCGACATCAAACCAAGCTGAATCCACATCTCCTTCATGAAATTGTTTAGGAAGAACTCTACCGGCATTTTACTGATGACCCCAGAAAAATGTTTGTTCATCACCAGATTCATCCACTTTTTACCAACCAAGCGAATGTTATCCGAGTAACCGGATTCCTCGCATAGCTTTATATAGTCTGAGAACACGTCTTCGAAGAAGAGAGTATATCTTCTGCTGGTTCCCGAGGAGACGTTGGTTACCCCTCCGACGACGGTTTTTATTATGTTCTTTTTAATCGACGCCGAAAGTTTCATCGATTTTTTCGCAAACAACTATATTATGCTGGCTTTCTCCAGACTCAAACCCTTCGAGTTAATACGCAACTCATGAAGTACCATGGGGTCAAAGGAGGTATATCTCATCTTGTGCACCTCAAGCACCCTTTTTGGTTTCTCCTCAAGTTCAGAGAAACAAAGCTTGATTATGCCATCACATTCAAACCCCTCCCCATGTCCCGTGTCGATGGAATCATTCATGGTCTCACATAAAAGCAGAGTGCATCCCACCTTTTTTCTAAGGAAACCAACCAGCTTGGAGAGATTAATCCTGTACTCCCTATCATCCGATGAATGCATTAAAAGCTTGTTGACGTTATCCAAAACCAGCTTATCCAAATCAGGATAAGAGGATATGAGCTTGATAAACTTAGCAACATCCATCTCCTCACCTAATTCAAGAGATATGAGAGACAACTGCTTATCCAACATTTTGCTGGCATTCTTAAGGGAAGCTATCTGATTACATGCCCTTAAAAGCTCCTCCTTTGACTCGTTGAAGGATATATAACAGCATCTTGAGTCTTTATCGGAACCAGGGTTTATCAGATAATTCAACCCAAAAAGTGTTTTACCTGAACCAGGCCCCCCTGCCAGCAAAACAACAGTATCTGCGGGAAAGCCCCCATCCAGTAAATCATCTAGACCGTCTATGCCAGTTGTAGTATTATTCTCCATCCTCATTCCTCGAAACGGGGTATAGCACCCTCACATTCCTCAAGTTTAATTAATAGATACTTTGATTTGTTGATGTGAAATATTCTTGAAGGCACCTTCTTATAAAGCCGGGTTATGTCATGTTTGTTTAATATCCCGTTTGGCATCATGATACGGTTCCCGTTGCCTATCTTGCCTGTTGTCAATATCTCATCAAGTATTGTGTTGTCTGTGGGCAGAATAGCTAAATCGTTCTTGGACATCCTAACCAGCTCATACTCTGAATTCGAGACCTTCAATGTCACATAAGTGTCATCCCCCTCTAACTCGATTGATTTCAAATCAGCCATGTTAAATATTTAAACATAAGTTTATTTAATTTAAGCATGCTCGCACAATAAACAATTGATTCGATTCAAAAAATCCTTGTTCTCGAACGGTTTTTGTATGTAATCTGAGACCCCCTCGTCACGTAATTTAGCCACATCCCCATTAGAGGCTGACATGATTGTGAGAAAAACGATTTTGCCTTTGTATGATAATTCCTTAAGCCTTTGGTATATGTCCCATCCGCTCATGTCAGGGAGCATGATGTCCAGTATTACCAAATCGGTTTTTTTCTCAATTATTTTTCTTAAACCCTCCCGCCCCTCGGAGGCTGACAGAACGTTATGTCCTTCTCGTTCAAGAAGTGTTTTGACCAGCTCACGTGTGTCGAAGTCGTCTTCTATGTGTAGTATAATCTTGTTCATTATATGTTTAAACAAATTTATTTTGATATTATATAATAATATGATAAATTAGACTATAAATACATTATGTTTAAATGATTAATCCATCAATAATTAAGATATAGTATTATATACTAGCTTTGCACTATTTCTTATCGATACACATGGTACTCGAATCTATAGTAGACCCGCTTCTGGCGGAGAAAACCCCGAGAGACATGTTCTATGTCGGATTGATGTATTCAAGCATCGGATTAATCCTGGCCTACTTCACCTTCGGCTCTCATGCAAGCTTCGCAAGCATATTCCTCACCACAATGCCTCTTGTAGTCATAATGTATAAGACCCTGCAGCTGGAGGAATCCAAAGACGAGAAATTAATGCACAGCCTGCAGCCAAAAAAACACCAGAAAATACAAAACGAGACGTTTTTGATTAAAGAACACGGGAAAGCCCTCTCCCTTTTTGTGGCCCTGTTTCTTGGGATGGTTGTCTCCTACACCTTCTGGTATATTGTTTTGCCGCTTGAAATGGAGAACACGTTATTTGATTTCCAGATAAACGAGATAAAAAGAATAAAGCAGACTACTATGATGGGGGATTTAATTGACTTCAATGAAAAAACCCAAAACAGCCTTTTCATCATACTCGAAAACAACTTTCGGGTCTGGTGTTTTTGCATAATATTCTCTTTCCTCTACGGGAGCGGAGCCATACTTATTCTGACACTCAACGCATCTATCGTGGGGGTGGCAATCGGCTCAGCAATAAGAAACGCCCTGATAAGATACGCTCCCATGGGAAACATAGACTTCCTGTATAACTACTTTGGTTCTTTTTCCATTAGTTTCTGTTATCTCATCCATGGCATACCCGAGATATCGGCTTATTTCCTGGGAGCGCTTGGAGGGGGAATCATCTCTGTTGCGGTAGCCAGACATGGTGTTAAAATAAAAAGTGAGTTTATTGATGTAACCATAGACTCCATAGACCTTGTGGTGCTCTCAGCTGTTATCCTGATGCTGGCTGCTGTGATAGAGGTCTATATCACCCCCCTGATCTGCGGTATGTAAGAGCGGGAGGGTGAAGCTGAATTTAGAGCCTTTCCCTGATTTGCTTTCAACCCATATTATCCCCCCATGCCATTCGATTATCTGCTTGCATATTGAAAGCCCTAATCTATTTCAGGGAATTATCCAGGAGGTTTGATATAACCTGGTCGAGCCGGTAGGGGTCTGCGTTTATCATGAGAGGTTCATCTGGTAGCTTGGTTACTAGTTTGATGTTTTTTTCTTCAGCTACTGTTTTCATTTCAGCTACTGCGGTGTTGACTAGTTTAACTAAATCCATTTCTTTTGTCTCGAATTTCATCGCACCTGATTCCAGCTTGCTTATATCCAGTATGTCGCTTACCAGTTTCTCCTGTCTTCTCGCAGCACGATAAGCTATTTGCAGCATGTTTTTTTGTTCCTCATCAATTTTATTGTCTTCTAATACAAGCTCGATATAGCCCATTATTGGGACAAGCGGTGTTTTCAGCTCGTGGGCGCTTATGTTCACGAACTCGTCTTTGAGGTCATCCAGTTGCCTTAGCTTCGCATATGCGGCTTTGAGTTCATCCTCATTTTTCTTGCGTTCGGTGATGTCCTGTACGAACTCCACGAGATTGGTGATTTCCCCCCCCTCGTCGAAAACGGGATAACCCCGCACAGACCACCAGCGACCATCAGGGGTTTGTTTCTCCATCATCGGGGGTTTGCCGGTTTCAAGTGATTTCATGACAGGGCAATCAGGGCATGGCTGCTGCCCATCACCCCAAAGCTTATAACAATATTGGCCTATCATCTCATCAAGACTTAATCCAACAGAATCTGATGCTGCTTTATTAGCCCAGATTATCTTTAAATCGGTCGTATAGAAAGCGAATAACTCAGTGGTTGAATTCAATACAATAGACATAATTTGTTTACTTTCCTGAAGCTCCTGCTCAGCTTTCTTGCGTCCGGTAATATCCAGGCTAGTGTTGCCTACACCCACGATGCTACCGTCAGCACCATGTATGGGATATGCTTGAATAGACCAAACCCTGCCATCAGGGCCTGAGACTTCCATCTTCTTTGGTTTACCCTCCTTGAGAGCCTCTTTGACAGGGCAAGGCTCACAGGGTCTGTCTCTGTTCTGCCATATCTCATAGCAGTAACGTCCTATTACTTTATCAGGGGATAGACCAACTGATTCACATGCTGCATTATTCGCCCATTGAATCCGCATATCAGTATCCCGGTACACAACATGCTCCAGCATATTATCTAATAAAATATTTTTCTCCAGCTCGCTTTCTTTTAGTGATTGCGCTGCTTTTTTATGCTGGATAGCTACCGACGCCTGATTGATGAATGTTTTAATCAACTCCTCATTTTTAAGCTCACATCCACCGAATTTTATTATGACGATAGCTCCAAATAATTCCCCACCCCACGCGAATCCCATGGAATATATGCATTCAATCTTGAACAGCCTCTCAAGTGCGATACATACTTTTTCGGGTGTTTTATGGAACATAAGCTCGTATAATCCCTCAGGAACCCTGTGGAGATTTCCTTTGACAAGATAATCCCTGCCCGTATCATTTACCTTAAAACGAAACCCCAGCGGTGAGAACCCAATGTTTTTTTCGACCAGCTTAACCCGTTTAAGGCCTTGAATGGAGCGCACTATCATCTCGCCGGATTTTTTATCATATGATGAGACTAGAATAATGGAGTTTTCCTCGATTTGAGTTAATTTTTCCCCCACATAATTATAGATGTCTTCACGTGGGGGCATTTTCATGAAATGTAATGCCGTATCCGAAAGGAATTCCAGATTATGTAGGTAACGTTTTAGTTCATCCTCTATTTTTTTGTGCTTGGTGATGTCCCGGATGGTTCCTTGGAACGCAACCACAGCACCATTCTCATCGGTTACCGGCACAGTCGTTATGAGAGTGTCCATCACTGTGCCGTCTTTTTTCTTTAGTTTCACCGGGTGTTCCTTAAGGTATCCTTTTTCCTCGATTTTTTCCATATGACGAATGCGGTCTTCTTTGTTCAAGTAGAGGTCGGGGATTCTTGTTTTTGCGAGTTCCTCCCTGCTCTCGTATCCGAAGAAATCCGCTGCTGCATCGTTCATATCAATCCAGCGTCCGTCTTTTGAGGTGATGAAAACACAGTCTCCGCAGGTTTTGAAAAAATTCCTGTATTTCAGCTCGTTTTCACATAGGCGAATGCATGTTTTTTTTATATCGGTGATGTCTTCCACGATAACAGACACCTCATAATCGCTATTTTTCCCGCGTATAAGCGAGGGATGAGCTAGAAGCACTTTTTTCTCCCCCTTTAGATTGGTAATCTCCCATTCGCTTTTACCGAGTTTTTTGCTGGTAATCAGCTGTTTGAAGACATCAAGCATCTGGATGCGATTTAATTTGAACATAGGAGCTAACTGCGTGAAATGCTTGTTTAATATGTCTTCGGGTTCACAGCCTGCCATTAATAGCACCCGGGGATTGGCTTCGGTTATGATGCCTTTTTTATCGAGGTAGACTATACCCTCTTTCGCGTTCTTGAATAGAGATTTGAATTTGCTGTTACATTCAATGAATCCTTTTTTTGAATCCATGTTGGGTTATCTTATCAGATACTATACTTTATAAGACACGAGAGTAATCAGTATTTTTTACTATTTGATTAGGTTGACTAAATAAAAAAAAGACATAAATAAAACAATATAGCATTTGATTGACTGAATAGACCAAAAAAATAGATTTTTAGAGATAAAGGTATGCCGCCGGAGGGATTTGAAGTCGGAGTTAGCCGACGTCTAAGGACCCACATACGCTATCGCTAGTGGGTCTGAAAAATCAACAATTGAAAGTAAATATTAT
>NJDH01000019.1 GCA_002254405.1 Candidatus Altarchaeales archaeon ex4484_96 | reverse complement strand
CGCTCATAAATGATTAAGATACTAATAAAAAAATCTCTTTTTTTGTTTGAACTGGAAATGAAGGCTGTTATACCTGCGGCAGGGTTGGGCACACGTTTTTTGCCCGCAACAAAAGCACAACCCAAGGAGATGCTTCCCCTCATAGACAAACCGGTTATACAGTTTGTGGTGGAAGAAGCAGTTAACTCGGGAATAGATGATATCCTGATAATAACCGGCAGAGGGAAAAGAGCGATAGAAGACCATTTCGATAAATCATTCGAGCTGGAGCATATGCTTGAAGATAAAGGAAAATATGATTTACTTGAAAAGGTAAGGCAGATATCTGATTTAGCGGACATACACTACATACGGCAGAGACAGGCTAAAGGATTGGGGGATGCAATCCTTTACGCCAGAAAACATGTCGGGAACGAACCCTTTGTCGTCCTGTTAGGCGATGACGTTATCTTCTCAAACAAGCCCTGCAGCAGGCAGTTAATAGACTGCTACAATAAACACAGAAGCTCTGTGATAGCCGTGCACAAGGTCCCGATGGAGATGATACACCACTACGGTGTGATAAAAGGAAAGAAAACAGGAGATACAGAATATCGGGTCGAAAGCCTGGTTGAGAAACCAGACAAAAAAAACGCACCATCCAATCTAGCCATCATCGGGCGATACATACTGTCTCCTGGGATATTTGAGGCCATCAAGAAAACCGAATCAGGCAAGGGAGGGGAGATACAACTCACCGACGCAATAAACAATCTAGCGCAGAAGGAAAAAGTCTATGCCCTGGAATTCGTCGGCGAACGCTATGATATGGGCAACAAAAAAGACCACATCAAGGGCACCATACAATATGCCCTCAGCAGGGAAGAATTCAAGCAGGATACGATAGACTACATTAAAAGCCTTAAACTATAGCTTTCAGATACCCTGCTATCGACTCAAAAACCACCCTACCATCTCCCGCATCACCATTATCTTTCCTAGTCCAGTCGGTCATCTGCAGCCGGTTTATCACCCTCTCGGGATGAGGCATCAAACCCAGCACATTCCTTTCAGGGTTGCAGATTCCCGCTATATCATAAATGCTGCCGTTGGGGTTCCACGGATAAATCTCCTGCGCCTCCGAGCCATCAACGCGGCAGTAGCGGAAAACGATTTGATTATTTTCTATAAGCTGCTTTAACATCATATCCTGCTTCTCGCCGAAGGTGAAGCGTCCCTCAGCGTGAGCAACAGGAACCTGGATTACATCACCTAAATCTAGTTTACCCGTTAAGGGGGTTTTATTCACATGCTTTATGTAGGTGGGTCTGCACTGAAAGCAGGAGCTCAGGTTGTTGGTGAGTGAAGCAGTGGGCACATCGCTTATTCCCTTAAACGCCGGCAGCAACCCCATTTCCGTCAAAATCTGGAAACCATTGCATACACCCAAAACAAGATTACCTGATTCAACAAAATCCTTCAGCTCATCCCCCAGCTTTGATTTCATACGCGCGGCAAATATCGCTCCAGCCCGGATGTAGTCTCCAGCCGACCAACCGCCGGGAAGCATCAGCATACCATAATCCGAGAGCCTTCGTTTACGCTGCCTTTCACAATCACCCAAAAGCTGCTTTAAATGAACAAGCTCGGCATCCAATCCGACCCCGGAAAAGGCCTCTTGCGTTTCTTTCTCGCAGTTGGTTCCCTCAATCAGCAAAACACACACATCAGGCATCTTATCATTCCCCGTCAACAGCATTCAACCACACGGTTCTTAAATCATCAAGGTCGATGCTTGTTTTATTGCCCCCATCAATTAACGATATCTTCTTATCCGAAACAACCTCACCCAAAAATTTAGCCCCTGATTTCTCAACCCTGTTTTTATCCTTATACTCTACCTCAATAAGCCATCTGCCGTTTGATTCACTAAACAGCTTAAAGTCGGTTCTCAGACCACCTAATATCCCAAGGTCAACCCGAGCCCCAACATCCCCCCCAAAACACATCTCAGCTAAGGCAACAAATAATCCGCCGGTGGAAAGATCATGAGCCGATTTCACAACCCCCTCATCCATCAGACCAAGAAGCATTGTCATTTTATGTTTCATCGAATCAACATCAACTTTCGGAACCAAACCACCCCCGCGCCCCATAAGCCTATAGTATTCGCTTGCACCCATCTCTTTTTTGGTTTCACCCATAAGATATAATAGATTATTCTTTTTTTTCAAATCCGAGCTAACGCATTTTCTGACATCATCTGCTAATCCAACACCAAGCAACGTGGGTGTGGGCGCAACCGAACCCGCTGCGCTCTCGTTGTAGAATGATACGTTGCCTGACACAAAAGGCAGATTAAACGAGCTGGCAACATAATACAGGCCCTCACAGCATCTTGTGAAGTCGCCAAGGCGGTCGGCTTTCTCGGGGTTGCCAAAGTTAAGGCAGTCCGCCAGTGAATGCGGGATACTGTTCACCGAGATGAGGTTTCTCACAACCTCCTCAACCGCTGATGCAGCACCCCAGTAGGGGTCAAGCCTGCAAAAATGGGGGTTTACGTCGGTGGTTAACGCCAAACCCTGGAAGCTGTTTTTCAGGGGCTTAATAACAGCAGCATCACCATGTGTTTGTTTATTTATCACCCCCTGCAACGGCTTGATTACCGTATCGCCTCTGACCTCATGATCATATCTTCTGATAACCGGGGCCTTACATCCCACCCTTGCGCTGCCCGCTATTTTCATGCAATATTCTTTCAAATCCGGCATCGTGAAGTCTAAATCACTATAATCCCTCTCAATGGTCTTCTGAGGTCTAGCGTACACAACACCCTTCAGCAGGAAATCAAGGTCCAAGTCCACAACCTTAACCCCATGATATAATGCTTTTATCCTGTTTGTATCATCAATACGTCCCACGACCATAGCGGGAACATCCCAGAAATCAAATATCTCCAAAACCCGATCCACGTCTTCGGGGCGGACGGTCATCATCATCCTTTCCTGGCTTTCAGATACCCAGATTTCCCAGGGAAACAGGCCCTCCTCCTTGAGGGGTATCTTATCGAGGTAGATGGTTGCGCCCTTGCCCCCTGAGTGAGCCATCTCGGCTGAAACACATGAAAGCCCTCCCCCCCCAAAGTCCTTCAACCCAGTTAAAAGTTTTTCCCTGTTAGCCTCCAGACAAGCGTGTATCAGTGGCTCCTTCATTATCGCATAACCCAGCTGGACTGCCGGTATGTCTTTTTCCTCGCTTTCCTTGTTTAATTCCGCTGAGGCGAAAGTAACACCATGTATCCCATCGCGACCTGTTTTACCCCCCGCGAGTATGTAAACATCCCCCGCGTATCCAGCCCGGCTGTGTATTATATCGTCTTTTCGTACAATACCCACGCATCCAACGTTAACAAGGCAGTTCCCGACATAGCTTTCATCGAATTCCACCATCCCCGCAACCGTAGGTATGCCCACCCTGTTGCCGTATGCGGATATACCCGAAACCACACCCTTAAACAGATACTGCGGATGCTTAACCCCATCCGGTAGTTTAGCGTAATCGAAGCCCAGGGGGCCGAAAAACAACGGGTCAACCAATGCAACAGGCTGCGCCCCCATGCACACAACATCCCGCAGTATACCGCCTATGCCTGTGGCAGCCCCACCATATGGGTCCAGGGCGGAGGGGTGGTTGTGGCTTTCTAGGGCAACAACATAAGCATGGTTTTCATCGAAATCCACCACACCAGCATCCTCTGATATAACGCAGATGTTCTGCGGAGCCTTGGTTTTGAAGATGCTTTTTTCCAGAACAGGCTTGCTAGTCTTATAGCAGCAGTGCTCGCTCCAACTCTGCGCGAACGCCTCCAACTCGATATCAGTCGGGTTCCTCCCCTCCTTCTCATAATATTTCTTGATTTTCTTCAGCTCGCTGAGATTTAAGCCAAGATTCCTCTCCCTGCTCAATGACTCAATCACATCATCTTCCGACTCCAGGAGATTTATCTCATACACCCTTTTCGTATACTCCCTGTACACACTCATTTTACTGCGCTTATGCTGTAGTTCTGTATCACGGGATTGGCCAACAGCCTCCTTGCGGCCTCATCCATCTTTTCCATCGCCTCCTCCTCGGATTCAGCGGATAATCTGATAACATAAACACTTACGGTGTTAACACCCTCAACCTCGTAACCCAAAAGATTAAGTGTTTTCTTCACTGTCTCACCTTCTGCGTCAATAACGCCTTTCTTCAACTCTATCCTGACCTCCAAGCTATACTGCATCTGCTTCACCTCAACAAGAGTGGATGTTAAACATTACACCCAGACACTATAAATCGGCTTTTTTATGCTCTCTTCTCTATTCATTAAAATGGGTTATTTCCTTATTATTACTGTAATCCTATCCGTTTTAATACTGGTTTACGCGTTCATCAAAAAAAAGATTGAATCAACCGCTTTACTGGCCTCCGGGTTCATTGGGATGGTGATTTTCATCTCGCTTGGGGATTTATGGTACTGGATTTACATTGTTCTCGCATTCTTCATAGTCGGCAATCTTGTGAGCAAATACAAGCTCGGTGAAAAACAAAGAAACGGCGTCGGCCAGGAAATCCGAACATACGAGAACGTCTTCGGCAACGGAGGAGCCGCCGTCATCTACTGCCTCCCATACTATATATCCCATGACCCCATTTTCCTGTATGGCTTTCTGGGAGCGATGGCTACCGCAACAGCCGACACCTTCGCAACCGAAATAGGCCAAATATATGACAAACAACCCCGTCTCATAACAAACCCGTTTAAAAAGGTCAAGGTAGGAACCAGCGGAGCAGTATCCGCCCCCGGAACCGTGGCCTCGCTGGCGGGTGCATTCCTCCTCTCTCTCATACCTGTTTTTTTCGCACACCATATACTATTCCTTTATGTAGGCTCTATCGCCGGGTTCATAGGATGCATCATAGACAGCCTGCTGGGGGCTGTGGTCGAGAGGAGGTATATGGACAAGCATATGGTGAATTTTTGCGCTACATTCATGGGGGGATTAACTGCGGTGGGATTAGCCTTCCTTTTAACCTGACTTCTCCAATAGATTAATACCATGGAATCCCGGCTATTGTTCCTCATGCTGGCGGTGTTTTTCACGGGTTGCATGGGGAGTGCGCCCGAGACAAAATATGTCTGTTCTGACGGCAGCATAGTATCAAATAAACATAACTGTGAGCAGGTAGAGCGTTACGTTTGTTTAAACGGTAAACTGGTCGAGGACCCCGCTGACTGCCCTAAACCCAAGTCATCAACTACCTTGGTTACGAAATACATCTGCCCTGATGGGAGGGTCGTCGAGGAGTACTCTGATTGCGGGATAACCTCCACCACAATTAAGGAAACAAAAATATCCTCATCCACCACCACCCAACCTAAAAGCGGAATAAGGCTTGTTGGTTTAAGCCTGGCAGATGAGTGGGTGCAGTTGTTTAACGGGGGAAACTCTAAGGCTGATTTAAGCGGCTGGTTTCTGAGGGATGAGGAAGACCATACCTTTATCTTCCCGGACGGCTTCATGCTCTACCCCAACAGCTCAGCCCGGGTTCATACAGGAGATGGTTTAAACACGCCATCTGATTTATTCTGGGGCAGAGACGATGACGTATGGAACAATGATGGCGATACCGCATCTTTATGGGATTCCGAGTTGAATCTAATAGATAAGCTGAGTGTCGGGGTGAGAGAGGAATCCACGACCACCTCAACATCCACCACCACATCATTAACCACCATTAATGTGTCAACGTCCACCATAATCTCAACCTCAACCTCATCCACGACCAGCTCATCCTCAACCACCACCTCAATTTCGACAACAACATCATCTACCGTACCCGCAGGCTCGGTTTTGTTAACCGAGGTAATGTATGATTTACCTGGTATAGATGATGGCAGGGAGTGGGTTGAGGTTTACGCGGTTGACGTGTCGGTGGATTTAGGCAACTGGCGTCTTGAGGAGGAGAGACTTAATGGAGATAAAACCCAGCATCTGCTGAAGGAATACCAGGGGGGTCTGGTTTTAGACCCCGGCGTTTATGCGGTGATAGCTGATGACCCAAGCGCTTTCTTATCTGATTATCCCACCTATGGGGGGATATTAATCGACTCATCTTTTGATTTGCTGAACTCTGGTTTGAATCTGAGATTATTGGACGGCCGCGATGGGGGGGAAATAGATCACATATTTTATTTATCTGCTGAGATGGGTGCTGCTGGAAACGGCTTTACTCTAGTGAGAGACGGCGATAGCATGGTCGAGGGCTCTGATGAGGGCGGTTCACCGGGAGAGCCAAACACCTGAGGGTATTGTATTTACATATTTAAATTCTTAAATATATATTTCTAGCGTTAAACAATGGTTTACAAGGAGATATCATCCCATATAGTATCGTTTACAGGACTGGAAGGTACTCTGGGCGCGGCCTTAGATTTCTGGATATACGACAGCCTCAAGATTACCTCAATACTTTTGGTTGTAGTATCTCTGGTGGCTTATCTTCGAACGCATCTGCCTCCACAAAAGATAAGAGACTATCTGAAGGGCAAACACAGCCTCATAGGGTATCTGGCGGCAGCCTTGCTGGGTGTTATCTCACCCTTCTGCTCGTGCTCAACCATCCCCCTTTTTTTAGGATTCATTGGAGCAGGCATACCCTTTGGGATGACCATAACATTTCTTTTCGTCTCACCCCTGGTGAACGAGGCAGCCATCTTCATACTTCTGGGGGTGCTGGGATGGGAGCTAACCATACTATACACACTGGGCGGCGTCCTAGTTGGTGTAGCTGGTGGCTTCACTTTAACACAGCTTGGGATGGAAAGATATGTTAAGCAATTTGAATTAAACACCCACCCCGCAATCTCAAACAAAAACCCAAGAAAAAAGAGGGCAATAAAAGCAGGGGGTGAGGCAATATCCATCTTGAAACAAGTCATCCCCCATGTGCTTTTAGGGGTTGGTATTGGAGCATTAGTGCATGGTTTCATACCCGAGCGGATTATACAAGAAAACCTGAGAGGTCCGCTGGCCGTGCCATTAGCTGTTTTGGTGGGAGTTCCCATCTACACAAACATCATGGGCGTCATACCCGTGGTAGAGAGTTTGATTGGCAAAGGACTTCCAATCGGAACCAGCCTCGCTTTCATGATGTCGGTGACCGCCTTATCCCTGCCCCAGTTTATCATCCTCAAAAAGGTCATGCATAAAGAATTGATAATAACGTATGCATTAACGCTATCGCTTGGAATAATCTTATTAGGTTTGTTGTTCAATATCCTAATCTAAAAACACATGGACGCAAAGGAGAAGCTAAGAATCTTCAAGGCTCTGGGAAACGAAACCCGACTCTTCATTATTGAATCCCTGATGGCGGGGGAGAAATGTGTCTGCGAGATAATACCCGCCACCGGGAGAAAGCAATGCACTGTATCCCTGCAGCTGAGCAAGCTAATGAATCTGGGGGTCATCTCCTCCAGGAGAGAGGGCAAGAGAGTATACTATAAGATAAGCAACCCCGCGGTCTATAAAATTCTGAATGAATTAAATGATTTTAATCCATAT
Source organism: Candidatus Altarchaeales archaeon ex4484_96 (assembly GCA_002254405.1). Classification (GTDB taxonomy): domain Archaea; phylum Altiarchaeota; class Altiarchaeia; order IMC4; family QMZM01; genus EX4484-2. The sequence continues at coordinate 4,633 of NJDH01000019.1, read as the reverse complement.
ACATTAAAAGATGGAGATTAGTTTGCCTTACGGGGAGGGGGCTAAAACCATAAAAGTCCCGGATGATAATTTGCTTGATGTTTTACGCCCCAAGGAGTTTACGGTAGATAAAACCCCCGAGCAGATGATAAAAAACGCCCTAGACAACCCGCAGGGAACAAAAAGAATACGTGATATCGCAAAAAAAGGTGACACGGTGGCTATCGCAGTAGACGACCACACAAGACCCTGCCCAACCCATCTGATGCTGCCGCCCCTGCTTGAGGAACTAAGCTCATGCGGAATAAAAAACGAGGACACAACCATCATCTTCGCTACTGGAAGCCATCGCACGGTAAAAGACGATGAAGCAATAAGGCTTCTTGGAGCAGATATCGCCTCAGAAATAAACTACATAAGCAACGACTGCTGGGGCGAGGATTTCACCTACATAGGCGATACAAGCAAGGGCACTCCGGTGCATCTCAAGCAGGTTTTCCATGAAGCCAGGCTGAAAATCCTCACAGGAGACGTGGAGATACACTATTTCGCGGGATACGGCGGAGGCAGAAAATCGGTTTTACCCGGAGTCGTCAGCTATAAAACCATCCAAGACAACTACCAGCGCAACTTCTTCCACCCCCAAAGCCGCCCGGGTGTACTAGACGGCAACCCGATGTACGAGAACATGACCGAAGCAGCCCGTATGTCGGGAGTGGATTACACAATCAACATCGTGCAAACCGAAAAATCAATGATAGGCGCATACGGTGGACACTATGATACTGTTTTAAGGATGGGAGCTAAACTGGTAGACCAAGCCTATAGGGTGACAACACCAGCTAAAGCCGACATAGTGGTAACCGCAGCCAACGGAAGCCCCCACGACATAGACCTGTATCAGGCCTATAAAGCACTGCATCTGGGGCTGAATATCGTAAAAGAAAGGGGGGTGATTATTCTGGTGGCTGAATGCGCAGAGGGTGTGGGCAACGGAGTTGGAGCCCAAAACTACGAGAAATGGATGAAAAAATACAAGACCAAGAAAGAAATCCAGCTTGAGCTGGAAAAAGAATTCAACATAGGCGGACACAAGGCATACTATCAGCTGAAGGCGATGGAGAAAGCCCACATTATTCTGGTAACCTCCATGCCCGAGGATGAGGTTAGAGAAACCTACCGGCTGGATTACGCTAAAACACCAGATGAGGCTCTTGAAAAAGCCTTCGAGAAAAAAGGGGATAAATCAGGTGTTATTGTACTGCCGGAGGGCCTGACAACACTTAGCGCGGTAAAAAAATGATTCTTGACAGAAAAAAAGCAGTTCTTTTAGTGGTTGACCTGCAGGATAAACTAATCGACTCAATCAGTTGCGCACATCAAATCGAGACAAACACCAAGGCACTAATCCAATGTGCCCACATACTGGGTGTTCCTGTTATCGTATCAGAGCAGAATAAGCTCGGCTCAACCCTGCCTGAAATAAAAAAGATGCTCAAGGAAAAAAAACTCTATAACCCAATCATTAAAGATTATTTCAGCTGCATGAGAGAGCCTGAATTCAATAGAATCTTTAAGACATATAAGCGCCAGCAGGTTATTTTATGCGGTATAGAAGCACATATCTGCGTTCTGCAGTCTGCCCTGGACTTAATGAAAAACAACATCAACGTTTATCTGGCAGCTGATGCGCTATCCTCCCATAACAAAAGCGATAAGGATACGGCCGTAAAGCGCATGATGGAGGAGGGAGCGAAGATTGCCTCAACCGAGATGATAATCTATGAGCTGCTAAAAAAAGCCGGCACAGACGATTTCAGGGCGATACTGTCCCATGTCAAGCAGAGACGCAAAAGCCTAACCCCTTAACATCTTCATGTGCTCTATGCTGTTTGTTATATGCTTTATGGAGGCAATGTCTTTCCTATACCAAAGCCCTCCACCCCCGATACTCTCTATCGCCTCCATGGACCTTTTCCTTGCTTCCTCAATGCTATCACCCACCCCGATACAGCAGACCGTCCTTGAAGACAGGCTGAAGGTTTTATCCCCCTTCACCTCCATAGAACCCGGATAAACCCATAAATCATTCCCGTAATTTACTTTAAGCTTATAAGCTCCAGTTAGGTCAACCTCAGAGCCTAAGCCGGCTTTATCCACCCTACTTGGGTATTTATCCTGGAACCCACCGTAGTTGGGCGGAACCTTATATACGAGAACCGAGGCCTTGTCTCTTAAATCAATGCTTTTCAGATTCCCGTCTATCATATTAAGGCAGACGTCAACGAAATCATCCTTTAACAAGGGCATAAGCGTCTGTATCTCAGGGTCCCCGCCCCTGGAGTTGATTTCCAGTATCTTGGCTCCCTCAGCCGAATGAATGAAGGCCACATACAATGGAATCCCCCGCAGACCGTCGTTTGAGTCTTTACCCCTAAGATGCCTGAATATCTTCCCTACCTTATCCACCTCCTCATCACGATCTGATTTGGACATGAAAGGCAGGTAATCGCCTTTATCCTTATAGCAGCCCATCCCCCCGGTGTTGGGTCCCATATCGCCCTCGAAAGCCCTCTTATAGTCTCTTGTAGCGGGCAGAACCTGGATTCTTTTACCATCGCAAAAACACTGGAAGCTGGATTCCTCACCGTCGATTTTCTTTTCCACGAGAACAGAATCATGCTCGTATATGGAAAGGAAATGCTCCCACAGCTGCTGCCTTGTATTAAAGTGGTCCCCCCATACTCCAACACCCTTACCGTATCCAGGCCTATCTGGCTTGACCGCCACCTCATCGTTCATTTCATCCAGCCACATCCAGAGCTCTTTTTTAGCCTCACCCTGGCTTTTAAAGTCTTTCTTGTTGAATACCCTGAAATCAGGGTTCGCATCAGGAGCGCATTCTCTCATCATAAGCCTCTGATCCACCTTGCTTTCCTCCAGAGCGTATTCTTTGGTCGGGCAAACCATCGGTATATCAAGCTCGTCTTCTATCAACTCCCTCACACCATCGATTATGGGTCCCTCTGAGCCCACTATCCCAAAATCGATTTTATCCCGATATTGCGCAGCAAAATCCCTTATCCTGCCAACATCAAGATCGGATATAATCCTATGCTCTTTCGCCCTCTCCCTGTTAAAGGGATTAGCCTGCTTGTCCGCTATAAACAAGTCAACATCGTATTTTTCGCTTCTACATAGTGCGTCAACAAAGCTTACGCCCCGGGAGCCGTAGCTTACCACAAGTGCCCCTATTTTACTCATCTTATTTTTTCACCAATACCTGTATACGAAATAAACAAACATCAAAGCAATCAATATTATGCTGGCAATTACTGGGGTGTCGCTAACCTTGGGAGCTGTTATTTTACCCGTTAACATAGTCTTTGTTTTCTCGGGTTTCACCCCTAAGCATATATTCTGGTAATCGAATAAAACCGGTTCACCCTCATAAACCAGGGATACACTATCCCCCTGCACCGCGCAATAATGCTGGCTGCAGGATACTCCCCCGTCAAAATATAGCTTCCTAATCCATTCAGCCCCCCTGATGCTGTACAGTAGACACCCGTTTTCCGGGCATTCATGACCTAGCATGCTCAGAGGATAGTGTCCCCGCGTATTATCATACCCCCAGACGACATTAAGCGTTGATTTACTCAATAAATCAAAACCATCCGCGTTTTCAGGTACACTAACGCATTCAAGATAAGAGTAGTTGCCGGGGAATGATACCACCAAAGCAACATCCGTTGCATTAACACAATAAGCAGCACAATAAACGATTAACAAAACAAAGGCATTCGCAGCTCTCATATATTTTATTCAGATAGAAACCTTTTAAACCATCATTTGACGCTAAACCTGCGCCCCCAGCTCGAAGGCCTTGAGGTTCACATCCACTTTTTTTTTCACGGTATCATTTATTGCCTGCATAAGACACTTCCTTTTCAGAGGCAGATAAGGTGAAGCAGCCCCCAGCAACACGATATTCTGGGTTAAATTAAAACCCGCCTCCCAGGAAAGCTTTAAAGCATCAACCAAAACAGCATCCCTGCCCCTTAGCTCAGCCAGTACTTCTTCAATATCGGGGTAGCCTGGAACCCAGAAGGGATTGGAGTTGACGACAAGCTTTGTTTCATCGCTTAACAGGTCAAGATACCTTAAGGCCTCAAGCGGCTCGAAGGCCAGAAAAACATCCACCTCTCCTGGGGGAATCAGGGGGCTGTATATGCGTGTTTTGCTTAACCTGACATGGGTTTCAACCGAGCCCCCGCGCTGGGCCATACCATGAGTCTCTGATTTCTTGACCTTAAGATTCTGAACCACAGCAGCATTAGATAAGACATTTGATGCCAGAATTATTCCCTGGCCTCCCACCCCCACAATCAAGATATTAGATTTCATTATTTTTTCACTATAGCATTAGAAGGACATACTATCGCGCATACGCCGCATCCCGTGCAAAGAGGGCTTATCTCAACACTATTCGTCTCCTCATTGAATGAAATAGCCGGGCAACCCAGATTCAGGCATTTTTTACAGCCCGAGCAGTCTTTCACAACCAAAGGCTCTCCCACATCAGCACCCTTTAGGATAACACAAGGTGCGCGTGCAATAATAACCCTAACCCCCTTTTGACCGAGCCTCTTTT
>NJDH01000063.1 GCA_002254405.1 Candidatus Altarchaeales archaeon ex4484_96 | reverse complement strand
CTCGTGTTATGGGTGTTACCTCATCGGCGAAAATCTCCAACCCGACATTTTCCACAGGCAAACCAGTGGTTTTATCCGTGACAATAGCTGTTGCGGGTTCACCCGTATACGTCGATGAAACAGATAAAGACAGATGTGATTTAGCTGCCCCAACCGCTAACACAAGCAAACAAACCCCGAAAAACACAAGAAATGTTTTTTTCATCCGATTAATGATATAGGAAAAAAAGAATATAAAAAAAAGAAATAGGGTTTATTTTATAGGCCAAAAAACCTGAAGAAACCCCTAAACAGACCCCAAAGCCATCTGAAAAACCACATAATAAGGCCCCAAAGCCATCCGAAAAAACCACCCCCACCTCCACCCCCATGGGTGGTTGAAGTCGTAGAAGAGGTTGATGTGGTCGTTGACGGTATTGTGGTCGAACTCGTAGTTGAGCTGGTCGTAGAGGTCGTCGATTGGGTTGGAGAGGTTGATGTAGACGAGGATGTTGTGGATGTGCTTATAGTTGATGTCGTCGGAGGAATCGTGTATTCTAATGCGATTTCCTCATAGAAATAATCGGCGTTATCTAATGTGAAAATATAGGTGCCCGGTGAATCAATGGTATAGGGCTCAGTCTCTCGTGTTATGGGTGTTACCTCATCGGCGAAAATCTCCAACCCGACATTTTCCACAGGCAAACCAGTGGTTTTATCCGTGACAATAGCTGTTGCGGGTTCACCCACGTAAGTGGATGAAACATTCAGTTCAAGATAGCCTTTACCTAAAACAGCTAATGTCGTTGAAGTAGCTCTCCCGTTAGCTGATACGGAAGATAGCATAGACAAAAAAACTACTGAGATAATAAAAAAACCTTTTTTTTCCATAATAAACCACATCGGATGATAACTACTTAATAGGAAAAACTATATAAACCTTGCGTTTATGAGAGGGTGTGAATCGAAAACTATTTAAACGAAAAAGAACACAATAAGTTAACATATGGTGAACCGTGTAGCCCTGAAAAAAGCCCTCATTATTGAGGGAATCGAAGGGGATTTCTACAAAAACTGCCTAACCAGAACCAGAGACGATGAAGGGAGAAACACCTTCAGGCGTGTTATCGAGGAGAAAGAAAAGCACATCCATGAAATCAAGCAAATACTCGGGAATAATAATGAAACAAACGAGGAATCGGTTTACGAGGAAAACATGGTGGAAGTGATATCATACGACGTAAACGAAGACTATGATGTAATCGACGCATTAAACGTATGCATAGATAATAGCCGGCGGGTGATGGCGGAATATGAATGCCTGGGGTTAGCCGAGATGAGGCAGAAAGAAGAATACCTCATACAGGAGCTTGAGGAAGACATGAAATCCCATATGAAAACAGGAGCCTGGTGGGACTTTAGGGTAGTTGGACACTAACCCGAGCCTGCTGTTGGATTGCCGTACCCTCGGTTGCCGAAGAGAAAAAAAGTAATGAAAAATCATTATAAACTTGTTTTTGCGGTGGCGGTAAGCCTCCTCGCCGGGTTAATAGGCTCAGTATCCACCACAGAAAACATACCAACCTGGTATGAAACACTAAACAAACCCGAGTACACGCCCCCCAACTGGGTGTTCGCTCCCGTATGGACGACCCTGTACATCCTGATGGGATTATCAGCCTATCTCATATGGAAAGAGGGTTTAAGCAATTTCAGGGTAAAAAAAGCACTCACACTCTACGGCATCCAGCTGACCCTCAACATGCTCTGGGGCATACTGTTTTTCGGGCTGAGAAACCCGCTATACGGGCTGCTGGACATCACAGCCCTGCTGATATTGCTGACACTCACAACCAAACAATTCAAAAAAATAAACAAAAACGCAGCCGCTCTTCTTATGCCCTACATTCTCTGGGTGACATATGCGAGCTACCTGAACCTTGGCATCTGGCTGCTAAACTAAACCCCTCAACCGCCCAGGATTTTAGGGTGCCTGCTGACCTCATACTTCAATACCATGGGTAAGGCAAGCGTCGTTAAAGCCGTCATAGCAACAACAGAAGAGAAAACATCCAAAGCCCCTGCCTGCAGAAAAAAAGGATAAGCCATGCTCGCGATAACCAACCCAACAGCCCCCCTCGAGTTCATACACCACCCGATAACATAAAGCTCGCGCCAGCTTAAATCCGTGAAAGGCTTAGCCAATAAAGCCGAAACTATCTTGCTTATCACCGCAACCGAAACAATCAACAACAAAATAACCGGGTTAGAGAAAATACTGCTTACATCAAAATACAACCCGATGTGGATGAAAAAAAACGGTATGACAAGGCTTAAACCCACCAGGTTCAAGTCCTCCACCATCTTAGCCTCCTCCCTTCGGTTTACGATAGAGTGCTGGATAATCAAACCCGCGATAAAAGCCCCAATGATGGTGCCTAAACCCAAAAGCTCTGATAAGACCGCGATAAAAAGACCCCCTAAAAGAACCATCATAAACTCAGTGGACTCAGATTTCTCTCTCTGGATGTATCTGACCACAGGCGGGAACACCCAAAACATAATAAAAGACAATAAAACAAAAACAACCAACTCCAATAAAATAACAAACAGATAAGGCAAAATAGAGGCTGATGAACAGGTAAACAGATTAAAACCCAGCACATCCATGAAAGCCAATACCGGGGAAGCGGGTGTGTCTCCGGCGATGAAAAACAAGAGTATGCTCACGAAAATAACCCCCACAAGGTCATCAAGGACCCCGGCGGCCAAAATAATCTCGCCTAGTTTCGTGTTAAGCTTATCCAGTTCCATCAATACCATAGCTGTAGTGCCCTCCGCTGTGATAGCCAGTGTTGCTCCAACCACGATTGATATGATATCCGGGTAACCCATGTAGTTCATCAAAAAAAAACCCGCTGCGAAAGGCAGGGCCACAGTCAATGAAGCAATAGCGAAAACATCATACTCCAGGGTGCGCAGTTTTTTGTAGTTGATTTCCAGCCCGACCAGCAATAATATGAATATTATGCCTAAATCAGATAATATGGTAATCAAAACCGCCGAAGGCTCAGCAGCCAACAGGGCGGAACTGAATCCCCCGGAAGGGAAAATAATATCTGATATAAACGGTAAACCAATGAATATGCCGGCTATTATCTGGCCCATCACCCGGGGATACTTTAATCTATAAAAAATCTCGGAGAAAAGAAACGAAACCAGCAGGACACCGGTAAACAATAAAAGGAACTTCTCCATGATACCTCAATAAAAGATACACTAAACTGACATAAATACGTGATGGTTTAATCCCTGGATTCGAGTTTAACCCCCTCATCGCATAATCGGGTTGATAAAACCTTGCCTCCTGCGTTTTCTATCTCTTTGCTGTATTGTCCTAAGGCAATCATTATCCCGCCGCGTCCCGCCCCGCAGAGCTTGGATCCGGGAGAGCCCGCCTCCCGTGCAGCCCAGACCAAAGCATCCAGCTGGGGGGATGATACCCCAATAGAGGAGAGCAGACCGTGGTTGACGTTCATGACCTGCCCGAAGGATTTCACATCCCCCTCATTTAAAAAAAACTGGCCGTAGTCGACTAAATCCACCATCATCTTAAGGTATTGCTCAAAAAACAAGGGTAGCTGCTCCTTTAATCTCATGACATCCAACACCACCTCCCGGGTATCGCTTCTAACACCCGTGTCGCCTATGGTAATCTCGGGTTTCTCATCAAGGGGTATGCGTGAAACAACACCCTTAGAATACCTCAAAAGCCCGCCGTAGGTTACGCAGTAGGGGTCCACCCCAGATGACTTGCCGTGGACTATGTTTTCGATGTCCCAGGCTAGTTTAGCGGTGTCTTCCAGGGAGATGTCAAAACCCAGTTCCCTTGAAACAGCGTACACCATCGCCGAAGAAACGGAAGCGGAGCTGCCCAGCCCCGAGGATATTGGAGCCTTGGATTTAACGTCTATCTCTAATCCGCGTTTCACACCATGGTAGTCGAGTATTTTTTCAACCGCCTCAGCCAGTAAAACAGTCTCCCATCTTTTTTTCAGCTCGGGGATGTCCTTCAGGGTGAACCGCTCGTTGAATACGTTGGTGGATTCGTTGTTTAATATGAATGATTCATCCGCGCGCTCATCAACAGAAACATAAGTGCGCAAATCCACGGTAGCTGCCAGAACGGGGTTACCGTATACGGCTGCATGCTCACCTAAAAGAATAACCTTGCCCGGAGCAGAAGCCTTAACACCCATTTACTCCCCTAAACTGCCTGCTATGGCGTCCCCTAATTCGCTTGTTGATGCCGTGCCGCCCAGGTCCCTGGTTAACACTCGCCCCTCCTGTAAAACCGACTCGATTGAGGAAACCACTCTGGTTGCAGCGTTCTCCTCGCCTATTTCCTCAAGCATAAGGGCGCCCGCCCAAATCGTGGCTATCGGGTTGGCTGTGTTCTTGCCCTTGTATTTTGGGGCCGAACCATGGATTGGCTCAAACATCGACACACCCTCCGGGTTTATGTTCCCCCCGGGAGCCAGACCTAGTCCGCCCTGTATCATGGCACCCAAATCCGTTATGATGTCGCCGAACATATTAGGTGATACGATAACCTGATACCATGAGGGTTTCTTAACGAACCACATTGTGATGGCGTCCACGTAATTATACTCGGTTTCTATTTTGGGGTACTCCAGGGCTACCTTCCTGAACACCTCACGCCAGAAACCATAAGCCGAGGTTAAAACATTAGCTTTATCAACGGATGTGACACGTATTTGCTTCTTTTTTTCAGCCAGCTCAAAGGCATATCTGATAACGCGCTCAGAACCCTTCTGCGATAAAACACCCATCTGGTAGGCTATCTCCGAGCCGTCTACCTCGATATCAAGGTCGAATTTGACGCTATAAAGGCTCCTTAAAACCTCAAGACTCTGCTGGCTTTTACCGATTGAAGCCCGATTACCTATCCCGACATAAAAGTCCTCGGTGTTCACCCTGACTGCCGTGAAATCCACATCCCCGGGGTCTTTAAGAGGGCAGGATACGCCTTTAAGCAATTTAA
>NJDH01000018.1 GCA_002254405.1 Candidatus Altarchaeales archaeon ex4484_96 | reverse complement strand
ATCCCCCTATTACTGCCAGCACACTCCCAAAGAAGATACCTGCTGTTGTTGTAATCACTGTTGCTAGTAAGCCACCTAGTATGAAGCCAAGCAGGTATTCTGGGCCTATTATTGTTCCAAGCAGTATGTCTATTGCTAAACCGAATACGAGGTTTATTAATGGAATCACCAACCCACATATTATTCCTGTGAAAAGACCTGAGACGGCGGCGTTTGTTACTGTTCCATTGTAGTTTTTCACTGCTCGCCATCCAGCCATTAATGATACTATTATCCCTATCAATACTGTTATTCCCAAGGAGGTTAATCCTGTTATATGATAATGTCTTCGTCTGTTAAGGTTAGCAGTATCGTGGACCCGATTATGTTGTTTATCAACGCCAGAGCAGGTATATGCTCACAGGTATTTTTATTATATCTTGGTATTCTTTTATGTTTTTGTTTGCTATGTCCATTCCATTAACTGATTATTTGAATCAGCTATTTATACTTTATATTATTAATCGAAGATAAATAGTTTATCTATTGAGGTGTTTAGTGCTTTAGCCACATCATATGCGAGCTTGAGGGATGGATTGTATTTTCCTTTCTCCAGAAATACTATGGTTTCTCTTCTGACGTTGACTTTTTTAGCCAGCTCCTCTTGTGTTATATTAATTCTGGCCCGGTATTCTTTGATGCGGGTTTTCACTTGATATCGCCTTTGCTGTGGATAATCCATCTGGTTATCATTATGCTAAATAGCATGAGCCAGAAGATTATGTTTATTATCTGGGTTGCTGTGAACTCGATGTATTTGACGTAGTCTATCCAAAACAGTATTGTTACTGTGATAAAGGTTATCATCCACGACCATGAGGCGGCGTGTGCCGCTAATTTATCGGTTCTCTCGTCTTTCATGTATCTCTCGGGGTATTTGGCTCTCATGTAGGTGATTAATGCAATGATTAATATTATGTTTATTCCTATGCTTATGGTTTCTGGGGTTGGCCCTTTCCATGCGAGCAAACCTATTATCATAGCAGCCATCACCGATCTCACAGCATGCATTTTAGTGCTTTGTTTCATTGAACGTCACCTCTCCAGTTGGTGTATAGGTAGCTTAGTGCGAATAATAGTGCCATACCCACGATTCCTGCTGCCGCAACGTGTCGGGGTATTAGCTGGGGCCGGTTGCTTTCTATTGCGTAATCGCTGTACTACATGAGGGCGAGCATCCACCATATGGATAATGTGAAGGCTCTTGCTGATGCCAGCGTCAGAATGCATTTGCTGCGTTCGTCTTCTGGCGGGTACCCCTGTTTCACGTCAATGTATTTTTTTCTCACAAAAGGCACCATGAATATTATAATCATTATGAGGATTGCACCCGGCAATATGATGTCAGTGTCCATTTTGTTATTTATTTCTAACTTATTGTTAGAATTATATAACATACACCCTTAAATACCCGCCGGTTTTTTTTATACAAAATAAAGCTAAACAAACTGCGTTACTTCAGTCAAATCGGAAAAAATCGAGCTTGCAGTCTGCCTTGCACCCGCACCGTAACCTATTAGAGTAAGCTCTCCTGCGACATCAGAATCTAATAACACAGCATTTAAACTGCCTGAAACATTCAATGGATGCTCTACCGGAATCAGGCGCGGTGAAACCTCACCCCTACCCACATCCCCGATTAATTTGATAACGTAACCATGTTTTATAGCCAGCTGCACCGCCTCAGAGGTAATATCTCTTATGCCCTGAACCCTTATGTCCTCGAAGCTCACATCCCGCCCCAGAAGATTGTTAGCCAGTATCACCACCTTCAAAGCGGTATCCAACCCGTCAATATCATATGAGGGATCTGATTCCGCTATCCCCAGTTCCCTAGCCTCATCCAGGGCATTCTCTAGGCTGATACCCTCCTCCACCATCTTGCTGAGCACATAATTGGTGGTCCCGTTTAATATCCCATACACTGATTTGATTTCATTTATTTTCAGGCACTTATCCCTTAGATTCAGAAGCGGTATGGCTCCGCCAACCGCAGCCTCATATCTCAGTTTAAGGTTATTCTCTTCCGCAAGCCGCTTAAGCTCACCATAATGCAGTGCTATAGGTGATTTGTTTGAGGTGACAACATGCATGCCCCCAGATAAGGCCTTCTTTATGTGGCCATAACCCGGCTCCCCTCTTTTAACATCACCTGGGGTCAACTCCAATACAATATCGGCTTTAACCTCATCCAGTACCTGCATGCTTTTCTTTTTTGTCCAGCCACTATGCTGTGCTAGTTTTTTCCCATCAGCAAGCCGCAATACATCACCTAAATCGATTCCCTCATCTGATATAATCGACCCCTCTTTTTCACAGACAGCGACAACCTTATACTCCAGACCCAGGTCTCTGAGATAATCTTTTTTTTCATGGAGTATTCTTGCGAATCCCGCGCCTATCACCCCAAATCCCACTATGATGAGAGATATTTTTTTCATTTCAGCAGGCAGCAAATGAATGCAAGCTTTTTTTCCTCACATATGTCCTTAATCAGGTCAACCACATTATCTATGTCTCCGTTGTCTATGTCTGCTTTCATCAAAACAGATGATTTAGCAGACGGGTCTGGCATCACGACATCAACATCGGATACGCAGCCTATGTTGTTTATTCTGTCTATGGTGTCTCTTATATCCGAGTCAATGACATGGCCTATTAATATGAATGAGATGGTTTTTTTCTCATAGTATCTTCTTCCTTCCACGATAATATCCGAGATTTTTATTGCCCCCTGCTTAAGCGATTTCTCTATGAGCTGAAGGCTTTTGAGGTCTTTTATCTGAAAGACTAATTTGACTTTCACATCATCGGCTTCGCTTCTATGGTGCAATACGCTTATGATGTTACCCCCGTGTTTCGAGATGGGTTCAAGCGATCTCAGCAGACTGCCTGGCACGTCCTTTAATCCCATCTCCATCTCGACCTTCATATTTTATGATAGGTAGTTGGAGTTAAAGAATAGACCCGGCCCGGTATTTTATTGAATAATGTGGTAAAATAACAAATAATCAGGTATTATAGCTCCAGATGCGCAAGCTTCACACCCGATTTTTTAAGTATTTCAAGACCCTCTTTGTCGGTGTAGTCCCCGCATGTAACAACCTTTTTTATTCCGGCGTTCGCTATCAGACGTGCGCAAATCTTGCATGGGAAAGCATTAACGTAAAGCGTGCAGCCAAGGCTTCCTCTTCCCGCCTGAATCAGGGCATTCTGTTCAGCATGGACTGCGGGACAAATCTCATGGCCTGTACCGCTTTCGATATTGTTCTCGTCCTTGATGCAGCCTATGTCAAGGCAATGAGGAGCGCCCCTCACAACCCCGTTGTATCCTGTGGCAACAATCTCGTGTTTTTCGTTGACGATAACTGCCCCGATTTTCCTCTTGATACAGGTTGATCTAGCAGCAACATCAGAGGCTATTTTGGAGAAATACATATCCCATGAGGGTCTATTATCGGGCATAAAGATAATATTCGATTCCCTGATTAAAAGAAGAAACCCTCTCATCCAGATAATAAAACAACCTCATCCCCAAGCCTTACTTTTTAGGGTGTTTTTCGAAGAACTCCCAAATCATGTCTGTGGCATCAATAGCGGTTGATGGGATATCTGCGTCTTCTCTTGGTTTATGTCCTCCAGGCCACGAATGCCCTCCTTCCTCTATAACACATAATTTGACTTCGCTGTTGCCTGCGCAGTTACTGTAGGAGTCACAGTAAGCGCCTTCAACTTCAAGAACTCTTGTTTTCTCATTGTTACAGTGGTTTCTTTCAACCCAGTAGTTTATTGTATCTTGTACTGAGCCGTAATCAACCCCTTCTTTCCCTGGTCCACCTTCAAATGGTGCGATTTCATCATCAACATGCAGGATAGGTATTGGTCTTGAGGGATTGCATGAGATGGTGCTTTTCACCCCGGAAACAGCTGCGATTGCAGCGAATGTATCGCTCATTTCACAGGCAAGCCGGTATGAGAATCTCGCCCCGTTAGACATGCCGGCTGCATAGATCCTGTTCTCATCAACATTAAAATTTTTTCTTGTATCCTCCAGGATTTTTTTCACAAACACCACGTCATCGCTGTTGCTTTCAAGAGCATACCCGCAGCATATTCCAGCATTCCATGATGCGAGTCTATCACCGAATCTGCTAGCGCCTGTTGGGAAAACAACAATAAATCCCTCTTTATCGGATTTTTCTATTAGATTATAGTCTTCCCTCATCTGCTCCCCGTTCGAATATCTTCCATGAAACGCAAAAACAAGAGGGTGGGGGTTGTTTTCGTTATAAACCTCTGGAACATGTACCTTGTAATATCTTTTGGCATCCGGGTATCCAATCGTGAAACTGTAATCAACCGGGTTAGGGGTAGTTCCTATCTGTCTTTGTTTCACACAACCCGGACAAAACATGATCACAGCAATCAACAACAGACCAAATAATTTTTTGCTTAATTTAACCATATTAAACCTATTTTATTCTCTATTCATATTATTAACCTATCCATTATTTGTTGAAAAATGAGCAAGCAGATTGGTACAATAAAGGACTTGAAGGAAGGCAGATATGTGATAATCGACGGAGAAGCCTGTAAGGTAACGAAGATAACTAAATCTAAACCCGGGAAGCACGGGGGGATGAAGGCCCGGGTTGAGGGTGTTGGCCTGTTCGACAACCAGAAAAGAAACATTATGGGTCCGGTTGACCAGAAAATCGAGATACCTCAAATCAGCAAAGACAACGCGCAGGTCCTTAATGTACTGGGAGAAAACGTCCAGTTGATGGACATGTCCTCCTATGAAACATTCGAGCTTCCCGTACCCGAGGAATACCAGGGCAAGCTCACCCAGGGCCAGGAGATACTGGTCTTAAGCGCACTGGGTCAAAGAAAAATAATACAGCTTTAAATAAAAAATGAGATCCTGGTGGAAGGGAATAATAGTTTTCATCGCATTATTCATTCTATGTAATTCCTGTGCAAGCCAGCAGCACAATGAAAGCTATCCCCTGCTTAAGCTTAAGTGGACGGCACCCATCCAATCAGATGATGTTTACATGTTCGATTTTGATAAGGATGGGATCCCGGAGGTATACGCCTCAAGCTTTGATATCGTCAGAAGCTATCTTTATGCCTTAAACCTGGAAGGCAACCTCGAATACAAGACCTGGGTGGACAAGATAGCTCAAAGGAAGATGGTTGGCTGCGGAGCCCCCCAGAGGCACACGAAGGAAAAAATAATGTATTTCATGCCAGGCGACTTCGATGGTGACAGCTACCTTGATATCATAGCTGGCTCATCCATGAAGGGGACTTCATTCGTCGAGGAGAGAGTATACTATTTTGAGAAGGAGGGGTCTGTGGTAACAGAACATGATACTAAATTCCGCTGGGATCATATCATGGGAGACATACCCTCTGATGTGAAGTTCATCAAAAGAAAGGCTGTCATAGCATCGCTTGACTCAAGCGTTTATGTTTTAAACGAGTGGGGGGAGCTAACCGATGAATATGTTTTCGACGGGGCGGTCTGGGACATGAAACTCGTGAGATCTAATACACTTGAGGGGGCAATATTCGCAACATTCAAGGGATTATATACTATCGAATCCGGTGCTGTTAAACAGATTCTTGAAACCAGCCAAAGAGTCTATAAGGTAGACTCAGGAGACACCAACACAGACGGATTAGATGAGATAGTCGCCCTGCTTGAGGATGACTCATTTATCATGCTGGACAGAAACATGAACATAATACAAAAGGAGGAACTGGAGGGATTGGTTGATTCACATATCCTCGAGTTTAAAACCGATAAATTCTCAAGAGTCTTGATTGCGACAAACAAGATAATCTACTCGATGGATGAGCTGGGCAACCTTATGGTTGAGAAGATACTTGGAGACCACATAAACGCCATTTACGTGTACTCTATAGGGGATGAATCAAGATATGTTGCTGTTGCAACAAACGCAAACGTATACCTCTATGAGATAAACCCCGAGTTTGTCGTATACCACGACGGGAAATACTTTTTCGAGAACGCCAGAGCCTACTATCTGACTGAAGGAAACTGCGTTAAAGCCCTTGAATACGCTAAAGCATGCCGTGATTTATTTCAGGATATAGGCTATGTTGAGGGCACCCTAAGATGTCATCTCATAATAGCTGAGTGCGAGGGTTATACTCCGCCAGAAAACAAGAGCCTGAAGGCTGAGAAATACTATATTGAGGCCATTAATTTATCAGAAAACGGCCGATACGAGCTTGCGATTTCTTATGCTCAGATATCCTTTGACCTGTTTTTTGACGCAGAAGACAAAAACGGCATACTTAAATCTGATAAACTCATCTTGGATATCAAAAGGTCTTGGAAGGCTCATTCAGATAACCTTTATTCCTCTTCGCTTGATTATCTTGCAGAACGAGATTACGATAATGCTATTTTGTATGCTGAGGAATCAAAGCATATCTATTCCAAGCTGAACAACTCTCAGGGGGTTGATAACACAGTAGAGCTCATATCCGAGGCCAAGATTTTAAGGGACGCTGATGCAAGCCTTTTGAGGGCGCAGACCTATCTGGATGAGGGCTATTATGTTAATGCCACAGAACACGCCAGGATTGCGATGGAGGCCTTTTATTCTGTTGGTTATCTGAACAAGTCAGCTCAGGCAGAGCATATAATCAATGTGTCAACGCAGCACAGGCAGGCAGACAGCTACCTGGAGACGGCTAGGGATTATTTTAACTCAGAGGATTACGTTAACGCCTCAACATATCTTGACTTGGCCAAAGAAATGTATGGTACGCTGGGGGATGAGGCAGGTGTTGAACAGTGCGTTGAGATTCAGGATAAGATAACAGTAATCCAGGTGGGTGAGCGGGAGAAATGGGCCTTATACATGCATGTTGCAGCGGTCATGGTTATGCTTTTTATCCTGACATTAATCATAAATTTTGTCCGCAAAAAAAAGCTGTTAAATAGGTACTCCAAGATAATAAAAGGCGATGACTATTAGGGCCCCTGGGATTCCCAGCAAGACGACGAGTATCAGGTTCAGTATGCTAAATCCTATCGGCACTCCAAGCAGGTGGATGCATATCAACAAAATAAGCAAGCCTGTTATGGTGTTGACAAGGTATCTTTTTGACATGCTCCAAATCTGAAGCAGGAATGCTATTAATACGATGAATACTGCCACGTAAACAAGCCAGAAAAGAGAGCGCAGGGATATAACCCACGACAGATAAGCCTCCTGGGGCTCCCAGTAAAAAAGGCTCATAAGTGAATCCTTAAGTCCCGGGAAGAGATTAAACAAAAGCCCTGCTACAGCATCCACGACACCCTTAATCGAGTTATACACTCCTTCAAGGGCTGGTTTAAGTCTGTCTTCTGCTGCGACATCAACGGCTAATAACGTAAATAATATCAAAACCAAAACAAAAATACCTTTCTTATTCATCATCACCCCCCTCATTGTATATTGTGTTTCTGACCACGCTTCCCGCTTCCACATAGGCGTCGGGATAAATCAATCTCCCGGGTAGTATGGAGACATTAATTCCTGTTTTCACTCTATCACCCATGATGCAGCCTAGTTTTTTTCGGCCGGACGGGGTTAGCTTGTTTTTTATCTCCATCCTCACATCACCGTAATCAAACCTCAGGTTCGCGACCTTGGTTCCGGCTCCAAGATTGCAGTCCTCACCCAAAACCGAGTCCCCTATAT
Organism: Candidatus Altarchaeales archaeon ex4484_96; assembly: GCA_002254405.1. GTDB lineage: Archaea > Altiarchaeota > Altiarchaeia > IMC4 > QMZM01 > EX4484-2. The sequence goes on along the minus strand of NJDH01000018.1, from coordinate 8,499 downwards.
ACGAGAGATGACATATGTTGGTTTTGGACATAACAATGGTGTTTTTCAATTCCACAGCGTTGCCTATTTTTGTCTTATCCAACAGCAGGCTATAGGGCCGTATATAACAGTTTGGACCTATGAGGCATTCCCGCCCGATATATACGGGTCCCTCGATATAGGCTCCTGATTTTACTATAGTATCTTTGCCTACATGTACTTGGCCTTTTAAAACAGTGTTTTCCTCTATTACCGCCCCTTTCTCTACCTTGAGTTTCAGCTCATCGAGTATCAACCCGTTAGCGTCCAGTAAATCCCAGGGCCTGCCCACGTCAACCCAGCGCCCCTCGCATCTGAAGCCGCTTAGTTTCTTTTTTTGTATCAGTAGTTTAAGGGCGTCTGTTATCTCATATTCCGCTCTTGTTGACTGCCCGATTTCATTGATGTAGCTAAATATTTCTTTGTTGAATGAGTAGATTCCGGCGTTGGCTAAATCGCTTGCGGGTTTATCGGGTTTCTCTTTTATTGATTTCACGAGGTTGTTTTTTAGCTCAACTATCCCGAATTCGGATGGGTTTTTTACCTTAATCAGTGAGATGCTGTTTTCTGTTTTAGCTTTCTTATTGTCTTTGAGGAATTTTTTTATCAGCTGCTCTGAGACAAGCAGGTCGCCGTTCATCACAAGAAAAGGCTTGTCCACCAGCTCCTTAACAAGGGATACTGCATGGCCGGTGCCTAACTGGTCTTTTTGTGTGACGTATTTGATATCTAATCCCATAAATTTGTTTCCGAAATAGTTTATTATGCTCTCGCTTTTATATCCCACAACAAGAATAATCTTCCTAAAGCCGTTATGCGCTAATGCCTTCAGGTCCCATTCCAGTATGGGTTTCCCTGCGACAGGCAGCATAGGCTTAGGCCGCGTGGAGGTTAGGGGCCTCATCCTTGTTCCCTCCCCTGCAGCTAAAACAACAGCATCCATATATCTTATAATGTATTAGAAAAAGAAAACTGCTTTATCTCCCTTTTTCGGCTGAAACATAACCTTCATCCCATCTGGGGGCGTTTTTTTCCATTTTTTTTCTGAACCCGGCCTTCTTTTGCGCTTTCCCGTCTTCTCTGGTAATGTTTTTCAACTCGACTACATAATGGGTTTCCTGTGTTTCACTTACATCAGCAAGCATCCTAGAGAATTCATCAATCAGCTTTAAGCTGTCTTGTCTTATTTTTTCTTCAGCCATTTTTTTTATTTATTCAAAAATTTCTTTGCCAGGGGTGCCATGTGGGGGGCTTTTCTCCCCAGTATTTTTATGAAGAAATTATATTTTGATTCCGTTAATCTGATAATATCCTTCCCGCTGAGTGTTTCAGCGAACATCTCGAATTCCTTGTCCGTGACCTCCTCAAGGAAGGCCCGAAGCTTCAGCAGTTTTTTAAGCTTGGGGTTGAATTCTTTCTCCCATCTCTTTTGGTATAAACTAAGTGAATCCCTTGAAACATCATCTGCGTTTAGTGCGCTACAGGCTACTTCACCTGCAATCCGGCCTGCCTCCATGGCCAGGCTTATGCCCCCCCCATGTATTGGGTTAACTTGGTGGGCTGCGTCTCCGACAACCATTAAACCGTCGGCTACCATATCGTCTATGGGGGCTCCAACGGGTATGCCCCCCGAGTTCATCTCAATAGGGGATGCTCCTTCAAATATCTCAGGATGTGTTTTAATGAAGTCATCCAGATAATCCTTTGCTCTCACCCCATCATCAGACAACAACCCCAGTATTCCGATTCCAACGTTAGCCACACTATCGCCTTTTGGGAAAATCCACACATATCCCTTGGGTGCGATTTTTTCACCAAAATATAGATGCAGTTTATCTTCCTCCATTAGGTTAAGGCCCGCCATCTCGTACTGGAATCCGCAGTGATAGTCTTTGAGGTTATTTTTTGTGTTTAATCCAGCATCACGGGCTATCTTTGAATCCACGCCGTCGGCTGCCAGAACAATACGGGCTCTTAATTCAAGTTCATCACCCATGTGTTCTGCTCTAACGCCCTTTATGGCCCCGTTTTCTTTTATCAGGCCTCTTGCGTTGGTTTTCACCATGTATCTGGCGCCTTTCTTTATTGCTCTGGTTGCCAAGTGTTTCTCAAATATTTTTCTTTCCAGCACATACCCGCTAGTGGATTCGAAATCAGCCTTAACAGCCTTCCCTGAGGGGGAGTAGCATACAGCTCCGGTTATCCCGTTGACGGCCCATTTTGGGTTAATCTCTAGGTCAAAGGATTCCAACCCGTTGAGGTTAATCCCCTCCGCGCACCTTTTAGGCGTTCCAATCTCCTGTTTCTTGTCCAAAACCAGCACACTATATCCCCCCCCCGCGATATAATATGCTGCTATGCTGCCGGCCGGGCCTGCCCCCACCACAATCACATCATATTGTTTGTCCATCATCTGTTTTTTTCTCGTATATCGCCCCAACAGGACAGAATCTGGCGCATATCAGACAGCTGGTGCAAACTTTCTCATCTATTATAATATGGGTTTCCATCAATTCAATAGCATCCTGCGGGCACAAACTAACACATGCACCACAGTACAGGCATTTGCTCCTGTCTACCCTAACAACCATCTTTTGTGTCGAAACTAATATTGGGACCTATTAGACTTATATTACTCTTTTTTATTTAAATCAGACCTGTTATTTAATCCCCCTTCCAGCTCCCTTAGTATACTGTACTCGTGTTCCCCTAATCTGCGTTTTTTTTCGATTTCCTTCAGCTTCCTTATGTGATCCTCCCGTGCCGTATCCACACCGTTTGTGTCTGTCATATACTGCTTAACGTACTCTGAGATTCTCTCGCCGCCGACTATATCCGGTATGATGATGTAGTTTGCGCCTTCCTCATACAGCTCAAGGGCGTTGCTTATGTTTCTCTCGGATATGAAAACGATGGCGTTGGGGTTAAGCTTTTTTGTTTCCCGTATGAGAAGCAGGTTGTCTTCATGGCTTGGTATTGTGGAGATAACAATCTCAGCATCCTTGAGGTCTATTCTCTCAAGTATCTCCTTGTCTCCGATGTCCCCATAGATGCATGGCACTCCCCCATTCATTAGTTTTTTTATCACCTCGGGGTTGATGTCTACTACGAGATAGTTTTTGCCTATTTTTTTTATGGTATCGAGTATTATTCTACCCATCCTATGGCAGCCGCATAGTATTATGTGTTTTTTGGATCTCGTGGGTATCCTGTCGAATTCCCTGATTTTTCTGTTACCTAATCCCTCTATGAGGTTAAGAAAAGGCATGGCTCTTTTGTATAGTCCTGCTCCGTGCACGATAAAATATGAGCTGACTGTTATGGTCACGACCGCAACTATTGTGACCAGAGACAGCATAGTTTCTGGTATATGCCCCAGCAATGCACCGTTTTTCACGATAATCAGGGAGAATTCGCTTATCTGAGCCAGGGATAATGCTGTAAGAAAAGAGGTTCGTTTCCGAAAACCCGAGAGGAGATTTATCAGCATAACAATAATCACGTTACCGAACAACACGAAAACCGATAATATCAGTCCAAGGGGAAGCAGGGTCGGGTCGAATGCTATCTGCATCCCCAGGGATACAAAAAATATGGTGGCAAAGAAATCCCTAAGCGAGCGCACTCTGCCTATCACCTCAAGGTTGTAGGGAAATATTGCAAGGGAAACACCTCCAAGGAAAGCCCCTATGGTTACTGTTTTAAATCCCATCTCAAGGGATATGAACGAGAATATCAGGCACCATGATAATGCGAACAAAAAAAGTATTTCAGTCGAGTTCGCAACGTAACGCAGGATGGGTGGGACAACATATCTCGCTGATAATACTGCTATGGCAACCAAGGCTATGCCGTGTAGCATGGGCTGGATGATTTTGACGATAGAGAATCCATCTAGGGAAGACAGGGATGCAAGCACTATTATTGAGATGATGTCCTGCACAAGCAGTGTACCCAAAACTATTTTGCCGTGGAGGGTGTCAAGCTCGTTCATATCAGCCAGGAGCTTTACCACAATCATTGTGCTGCTTATGGTTAAGGCAAAGGCGACATAGAATGCCCAAAGGTCTGTGTATCCTACCATGTCAATCAGCAGGTATTTGGTCAGCATAAACCCCGTGATGAATGTTACGCTTATCTGGCCTAAACCGCATGTGAGAGAGACTTTACCCACGTCTTTCAGCCTGCGGAAGTCAAGCTCTAACCCGACCATGAATAAAAGAAGAGCTATCCCGAACTCGGCTAATACGTTGATTACCTCTCTTTCCGTTATAAGGCGCATACCATAGGGTCCGATGATTATCCCGGCAAGCACGTATGCTACTATAAGCGGCTGTTTTAGCGCCCGGGCTAGTATGGCCAGCACGGTCGCGGATAAGATAACAAACCCTATGTCCAGAAGAAGCATGGAACCCTCTATACCCCCAACCTCCATTTTTCGTGTATCAAGTAATTACCCTCTTATTCTTTTTATATATTGGAGAATTTAAGCGGGGTCTTATGCTAAAAATATGATGTATGCTCCCATGAAGGTAAAGCATAATCCGGTGAGAAAAAGAGATAATCCGATGATGGATTGAAGCAACTGTATCTTGTCTATCTCCTGGTTATCGCAATTTAATCCTCCCGCTAGCATGTATTTTAGCTCAGAAGCGCAGACCCCCGTCATGTGGGGGGATACGCAGGCTAGTATCCCATTCCAATCAGGCTTGGGACCGAAAGATGCTTTTTTTACCCTCAGGTATCCCCTGTCCATCATAGGTCCATGTTCTATATCAGGTCCGCCTTCCCTATGCTGTTAAACGCCTTATAAAACATAAGGGCGCTGGCGTAAGCCTGAGACTCGATTGCCTTAACTGCTTTGTTGTCTATGCTGTGCATCTCATCGAAGAACTGCCTGAAAGCGTACTTGGAGTTTTTGCCGAATATCTCCTCGTTGCTTTTTCCTTTACCAGCGTATTCCTCGAGAACCCAGCTCTCTATTTTCTCATATAGCTCTATCTCATAAACCTTAAGCACATCCCAGACTATGTTCTGCCAGAAGGTCCCGACGTTGCCTTTTATCACATCACCCCTTGGGAACTGTGTGGCAATCAGATGAAGCGGCGTCCCTGTTATTCCATGCTGAGCTACCCGCACATGAGAGCCTAATTCCCTAAGCGCCTTCGCTATATTTTTTGTTCTTGGGATGTCTATCGATACCTGCTCTATCTTAACCCCTCTCTCATCGTAGATGTTGCCGTGGGTGGAGCCGTTGGCGGTGGCCAGCAGATCTGGTTCGATTCCAGCCTCATTAAGCTCAGATATGAAGGTAACGGCCTGCTCGGGGCTTGTTAAAATAAACCCTTTCTCGTCTTTTCTGCCGACCTCACCCACCTCAACCTCCAGGCCATAGGATTCGATACCTTTTTTCTCCATCTCTTTTGATATGAAATTACCTATCTCTATTGTTGCATCCAGATTACCCTGTAACTCCTCTTTCACGGTCTTCCCCTCGAAGTTGAAGATATGTGATGCGTCTATCGCAAATGAGGTGAAACCGGATTTTATCTGTGATTTCACAAGCTCCTTTGTCCCTTCAATGGTTTCCCTCTCGTTGTTTTTGACCGAGATGTGATCAGCGTGCATCACCCATTTATCGATGCCCACATCATTTGCTGTCTGCTTGATTTTCTCGGCGTATTTGGCGGGAGTATATCCTGTGTACCCGCCTTTTAAATCGGATTCGCTTCTAGCTATCTCGCATAAAATCGGGCTTCTCGTATCTTTAGCAGCCTGGAGTATGCCCCTGGCAGCCCCGGGTATATATCGGGTGTTTGCAGCCATAACAATGCAGTCTTTATCAATCAAAGGCTTAAATAGTTTCTTCCCTGAAATAGGCTCATATTCGGTCATCTTATTCTTCCTCTAAATATCATATTCTTTTTCCATCTTTTCTATAACCCCCCTGCTTCCGACATAAATGGGCACCCTGTGGTCGAGTTTTTCCGGTTTTATTTCAAGCAGGTTTTTTTTGCCGTTGCTTATGCGCCCCCACGCTTCTGATACGATGAAACCCATGGGGTTGGCCTCAAACAATAGCCTCAGCTTGCCTGTTTCTTTACCCTTGTATGCGGGGTACGAGAACAATCCCCCGTATTTAAGGTACTGGTGGACGTCTGCGACAAACGAACCCGAGTATCTGAGCTTGTATCCCTCATCCTCGAGGTACTTGATGAACCTGGCATGCTCCGGGAGCCAGTCTTTCTTCAGCGCCCCGCTGGCGTAAAGCTTGCCTTCCGGTATTCTCACGTCTCTTTCGGTCATCACGTAATCTCCCTCCTCGTTTAAGGCGAATAAATGCACTCCCTGCTTTACCGTGAGCCCTAAGACCGTCAGGGGGCCGTATAGCATATAAAACGCAGCCCTTAGATTAACCCCCGGCTGCATCACAGAACCCTCGTATACTCCAACTATCGTTCCCACAGCCAGGTTCACCTGAACAAGTGAGGAGCCGTCAAGAGGGTCTATTGTCAGCGCATAATCTGTTTTCGCATCAGGGAACTTAACTATCTCCGCCTCTTCCTCCGAGGCCGCTTCTTTCACCAGATTAGATTCCTTAAATATCTTCATCAGGTGCTCGTTTGACCATTTATCGAGTGCAATCTGTGTTTCACCGTATATGTTTTCGCTGTCTACGTACTCCTGGTTTGATATGAACGCTTCCCTTATTGGTTTAGCCTGTTGGGCGACTAATTCAATCAGATCCGCGAGTTTATCATCGCAGCCGGTGCTGTTTAGATATTGCCTTAAGGTTGTCATATTAAGCCTCTCTTTTTTGTTGTATTTGATGGATTGTATTATTATTATAAACTAAATTATATAACTCACGGGTGCATCATGAACGAAATCATTTGTAAAGAAAAAATCACATCAGAGGCTTATATGCTGGATGTTTCGGCCCCGCAGATTGCTCGAGCTTATCAGCCCGGGCAGTTTATCATTTTGCGCAATACTGAAAGGGGGGAGAGAATACCGTTGACTGTGGCTGACGTAAACCCAAGAGAGGGATTTATTTCCCTTATCTTCGCGGTTGTTGGTAAGAGCACCCGGGAGCTTGCTTCATTGAATGTAGGGGATGAGATACTTGATTTACTTGGCCCCTTGGGCAAACCCAGCAAGATAAAAAAATACGGTACAGTAGCCTGTATTGGCGGTGGAATTGGGGCGGCGCCTTTATACCCGATTATTCGGGCTTTATCGGGGGCTGGTAACAGGATATTCACGATACTGGGTGCAAGATGCGGCGAGCTTTTATTCTGGCGCAGTAGGATGGAGAAATTATCCGAACAAACGTACATAACAACAGATGATGGCTCATGCGGAAAAAAGGGTTATGTAACAGACGAGCTTGGGCACCTGCTTGATGAAAGAAACATCGATAGGGTTATTGCTATCGGGCCTCTGGTTATGATGTCTGCTGTTTCTGCTCTGACCCGGGGATATGGTGTGGACACCATCGTCAGTCTGAACCCGGTTATGGTGGACGGAACCGGTATGTGCGGTGCCTGCCGGGTTACTGTGGGGGGCGTAACAAAATTCGCCTGCGTTGACGGGCCTGAATTCAACGCGCATGAGGTTGATTTTGATGAGCTCTTCCATCGGGCTGGTTTTTATCTTAGAGAAGAGGAGCATTCACTTAAACGCTATATTGGGAGGGAAAACAATGAGCGTTAACCCGCGCAAGAAAACCCGTGTGAGAAAGCAGAACCCGGCTGATAGGGTAAAAAATTTTGGGGAGGTTTCGTTGGGTTACAACCGGGATGAGGCAGTCAGGGAGGCTCAAAGGTGTTTATCGTGTGCGAATCCATCTTGTGTTGCGGGCTGTCCTGTGGAAATTGATATACCTGCTTTCATAAAATTCATCATGGAGGATAATCTTGATGGGGCGGCACTTAAGCTGAAGGAAAAAAATTTTTATCCTGCAATCTGCGGACGGGTTTGTCCGCAGGAAAGCCAGTGCGAGAAGCATTGTGTTTTAAATAAAACAGGGGGGGAGCCTGTTGCGGTTGGCTTGCTGGAGCGTTTTGTCGGCGACTGGTTGATTAACTCAGATAAACAGGTTAATCCAACTATTCCCGCCTCAGCCGGGAAGTCTGTTGCAGTCGTCGGTTCTGGACCTTCTGGCTTATCATGCGCCTCGGAGCTGGCTAAAAAAGGGTATTCGGTGACGGTATTTGAGTCCCTGCACAAGGCGGGGGGTGTGTTGCAGTATGGTATACCTGCTTTTCGTTTATCTAAAGCTGTTGTAGACAGCGAAATAGATTATTTGAAAAAAATGGGTGTTGAGTTCAGGCTTAATCATCTGGTGGGGAGGACTGTTTTGTTTGACGAGCTTGTTTTTGGTTTTGATGCTGTTTTTATCGGCTCTGGGGCTGGGCTTCCTTTTTTTCTGGGTTTATCTGGTGAGAATCTAAACGGCGTTTATAGCGCTAATGAGTT
>NJDH01000062.1 GCA_002254405.1 Candidatus Altarchaeales archaeon ex4484_96 | reverse complement strand
CTGGACAAAAACATTCACCCCACGATAATAGCGAGGGGATACAGGATGGCCGCATCAAAAGCAGATGAAATCCTAAGGGACATAGGCAAACAGGTAGGCATAGAAGACGACAAACTGCTTTTGGAGATAGCCGAAACCGCTATGACAGGTAAAGGCGCTGAATCATCCAAAGACCAGCTATCCAAGCTAGCTGTTAACGCAATCAAGCAGGTTGCTGAAAAAAAGGATGGCTCATATGAGGTCGACTTAGACAACATCAAGGTAGAGAAAAAACAGGGTGGAAGCGTAGCAGACTCAGAGCAGATACAGGGAATAATCGTAGACAAGGAAAGAGTGCACTCCGGAATGCCCAGAAGCCTCAACAAAGCCAAAATAGCTCTACTTGATAGCGCAATGGAAATCAAGGAAACGGAAACAGACGCCAAGATACAGATAACAGACCCGTCACAGCTGGAAAGCTTCGTAGCCCAGGAAGAGAAACAGATAATGAAGATGGTTGATTACGTAGTGGACTCCGGTGCAACAGTGCTTTTCTGTCAGAAGGGCATAGACGACCTCGCACAGCATTTCCTCTCAAAAAAAGAGATTATAGCAGTGCGTAGAGTAAAGAAATCCGACATGGAGAAACTAGCCAAGGCGACTGGCGCAAAAATAGTATCAAACCTGAAGGAACTGGAAGAAAGCGATCTTGGTTATGCTGCATTGGTTGAGGAGAAAAAAATATCTGGTGACCAGATGATTTTCGTGTCCGGATGCCGCAACCCCAAAGCCGTGAGCATTCTTGTCAGAGGAGGGACAGAGCACGTCGTGGACGAGGTCGAGAGAGCAATGCATGATGCTCTTGGCGGAGTAGCTGCCGCGATAGAAAACGGAAAAATCGTTGCAGGCGGAGGTTCCCCCGAAATAGAGTTAGCCAGAAGACTAAGAGAATATGCTGACACCGTAGGTGGCAGAGAACAACTGGCAATCACTGCATTCTCCGATGCTGTTGAAGTAATACCCAGGACCCTCGCAGAGAGTGCGGGTCTGGACGCCATCGACATGCTCGTAGAACTAAGAGCAAAACACGAAGCAGGTGAAACCGATATGGGTATAATGGTTATGGAAGGAGAGATAGGTGACATGTGGAAGGCTGGAGTAGTTGAGCCCCTTCTAATCAAAACCCAGGCGGTGAAATCAGCTTCTGAGGCAACGGAGATGATACTGCGAATAGACGATGTCATATCCACCACCCATAAAGGAGGAGGAGGAGAAGGTGGTATGCCTCCGGGAGCGGGTGGAATGCCTCCAGGAATGGGGATGATGTAAACCCCATCCACTTTTTCTTTTATTTTTTTTATTGTCGTAATCAACAGGTTAAATGCAGGGCAGCCACAATCTTTTTTTTACCTGAAAGTTGATTGAATAAGTCGCACGCCTCCTTTGTGTTCAAAACCCTGAGCTTTATTCCCAGAGATAGAATATAATCCCTGGTCTCATCTGGCACCCTCAACCTATCGTGGGAGCCACAACCAACAATCAAGAGCGCAGGCTTATACTTTATTATATCGCCTAAATCATCTTTAAGCAGCATATGGCCTTTTTTCCTATACCAGCTAGCCCACCGAACCAGCAATCATGGCCTTCAACTTAACCTCCATGCTTGTTTTATCGCCTTTTTCCAAAAACTTCACGTTTTCGGGGGGATGCAATAATTTAAGCTCGCCTGTTATCATATTAATGAAATTGATATCATAGATTATTCCATCCGTGTTGTTTACTATGTCAAGCTTCACCGTGAAGGTTTCCCCCACCTCATCAGGATAATCAAACTCGATGAAAAAACCCTCCTTCACCTTTGGTTTCTCGGTTGGCTTCGCTTTCGCGGGTTTATCCTTCTCTTCTTGTGTGTTTTCAACCCATAACATTCCAAATCCACGTCCAGCTCAATAATCCGTTTCTCATAATCCTCAACCATATCCCTGTAGGCCTCCTCGGCTATCTCCCTCTTATGGTACTTTGAGCGGGCTATATCTATCATACGCTCTAATTTGGCTTTCTCAGCCAACAAACCCTCAATAATCGACTCCTCTTTTTTGGTCTTAACCCGGCTTTTCTTGACTACGACATTCACTGTATCGCTTTTCTTGGTATATTTATTGCCCTTCGGGTCCTTGTAATAAAGCTGTATCGGAGTAACATCATATTCACCCTCCTGCTTGGGCTTTATGGTGATGGAATTTTTTATTGATTCCCCGGGTTCCATCTTCGATATCGTTTCGATTGAATCCATCACCTCAAAATCCTCAGGGAATAGTATGAGAAAAACAACTTCCCGCACAGTCTTCAATCCCGCGTTGATTAACCCAACATTTAATGTCATCGGTTCCCCGACGAAACCCATAAGCTGCCCGTCCAAAAACAAGTCTATCTGAGGTTTCTCTTCTTCAAGGGTTTCCTCAACCGCCTCGGCAGGTGAAACATTAAATCTTATATACTCCGAACCAATTGAATAATTGTTTCCTTTCTCGTCCTTATATGAGACATCAAAAAGCTTGAAATCGAAATTACCCTCTGTTTTAGGTATTAAAGTAAAATCTTTGGTTTCCGATTGCCCGGGTTTAAGCAAAGGTATTTCTCCAGGTGTTTCTTTCAACGCAAAATCTTTAATGGGTTTGCTGAGGAAACCAAGATTTTTAATCTCCCCCTTCCCTGGGTTTTTAACCTCAGCTTTAACCGTGAACTCCCTTCCAGTTATTATCCTCAAAGGATAGCTTACCTTAATCTCAAGCCAGGGCTTGGACTGGATTTCTTTTCTCAGGGTGTTGATTTCCCGCAGGTTCTTGTCCAGATAAGCCTCGTATTCCTCGGTCCAACCGCCTTTTGTCACTGCAGTAGTAATCTTGTTTTCAGCCTCATCAAACAGTTTATTTGCTTCATCATAAAATCCCTGGTCGATTGATATCATAGCGTTAACTTTAGCCAAAACCGCTTCGATGGCCAGCATCTGGTTTTCAAGCAACAACCTAGACTGTTCTTTATAGGTTTCCTCTATTGTTTCCTTGTAGGATGGTATTGATTTCTCCAGATAATACTTTGATTTCTTCAGGTTATTGAGTATCTCAAAGCATTCGCCAAGGTAGCGGTAAGAGTCAGAAATGCGCTTTTTCTCGGCTGTGGTCAAATCCTTAAGCTCAGCATATAAACCAAGATAAGTGTTATAGGATTCAATTGCCTGCTCGTAGGCTTCATTCATCCTAGCTGTTTCCCCAAACCTCCCGTAGATTTCCGCGATACGGCGATATCCCTCAGCCGCATGATAAAAGTTCTCGTTTTCTATCTGATTCTTTGCATACTCCTTATAGGTGGCTATAGCATTATTATAGTCTTTGTAATCTGCGCCGGGATTGTCCAAAACACTTAATGCAACAAGATTAGAGGCCTTCACGTATCTCTTACCCGCCAAATCATTGTATATTACCTCAACCGGCTTCACCTTATAATCTGCCGGGACATCGCTTACCAGCTCTATGGATGTTTTCACGCTCTCACCAGGTTCTATTACGTCCACAGGTTTTGGCTCCATAAAAATCTTTATATCATCAGGGAGATGGGGCAGAAAAGAGACACTATGCACTTTAACCGAGCTGTTGTTCACAACCTCAAGGTTCAATATCACGGGAAGAGACCTGAAAGTGCGCGATTCCCTATCCACAATAAGAGAGACCTCAGGCATTCTGCCAACATCCTTAACCTTAGCCCCCTTATCCAGCTTAGGCTCGATAGAATCAATTGTAAGATACGCAGAGCCAGTCGTATAGCTTGTTCCCTTATCGTCCTTGTAGGATATGTCAAAGACCTTAAACTCATACTCCCCCTTCTTCAAGGGAAGCAAAATGACAGTAACATTCATTGATTCACCGGCCTTAAGCAGCGATATCTTGGTCGGGGTTTTAATTACCTGCAAATCCTCCCCAGGTACCTTATTGAGGAATCTAATCCGACTTATGGGTTTATCCCAGTTGTTTATTACTCTGGCGTTGACTGTGAACTCCTTGCCCCTAAATATGTTATCAGGATAATCTATTTCCACCTTAACCGGTGGTTTAATGTCTATTTCTTTCTTTAATACAATAATCTCCCGGGTGTTTTTATCCAGATAATCCTCGTATTCCTCAGTCCAGCCGCCCTTGTTGATTGCGATGGTCAGTTCCTCTTCTGCCTGATCAAGCAATTCGGTGGCTTTTTCGTAGAAACCCTGGTCCATGGAAATCTTGGCGTTGACTTTGGTTAAAATCGCCTTGATTGCCAGTATCTGGTTGCTATGATAATGGTTAAGATTATATGCCTGGTTTTTCGCATAATCCAAGTATATGTTAACAGCAGCATGATAATCCTTATAGTCCTTGCTGGGTCGGTCCATCACATGGATACCCACAACATTACAGGCCTTAACGTATTTAACCTTCATCTCGTCTTCATATATTATCTCAATAGGCTTAAGCCGGTAATCCCCCGGATAATCAGAAAATAATTCAATAGCTGTGCGGATTTTTTCCCCGGGCCCTATTTTTTCAATCGACTTAGGCTCCATGAAAATCTTTAACTCATCAGGTAGATGAGGGAGAAAATTGACGTTTTTCACAGTAGCAAGACTATTGTTTTCCACCTCAATATTCAGGATTACTGGAAGAGACTTGAAGGTGTATGATTTCCTATCCATGAGAAGAGATATCTCAGGTTTCTTGTTTATGGAATCTATCAGGTCCTCAACCTCCTTCTTGTTCTTTTTGAATAAGCTAATATATTCTTTATCGTATTTTTTATCACCAATCAGTTTAGTGAAACCATCAAGCGAAGAGTCTAAAAGCTTATTCGTTCGCACATAATCGCCGCTTCTCATGATAATCTTGGCCTTAACCTTTTCATGGAAGGGTTTGACATAATCTAGGCTCCTTTGGTCTTCATGGCTTTCGTAGTAATTCATTGCTCTCTCAAAGTATTCCCGGGCATAATCTAGGTTCCCCAAGCCCATATAGCATTCACCGATGTGTGTGAGAGTGTTGCCAGGACTAGCATGCTCATCCTCGATTAACCTCATCCGATGTGTTTTCTCAAGATACTGAAAATAATACTTTAAGGCTTTGTTGTAGTTCTCAGAGGATTTTTTTATTTCGCTTTCATAGCTGTTGTTTTCTCCCGCTTTCCTGTAGCCTTCACCCGTATAATATATCCTCTCTTTCTCGAGGTTTTTTTTCGCGTACTGGATATATGCTTCAGCAGCATCAGAGTATTGCTTTATCCTGTTATAGCTTCTACCGATATCCCATAGTTTATCTGCCTTCTCGTATTCTTTAATAGCATCCATAAAAGTCTGGGTTTGTTTTTTGAATCCCAAATCCTGCTCTAAGTCCGCAGCCCTGAAATACGAGTCACCTGATTTAGGATAATCCCTCAAACCGGAGTAGCTTTTACCTAGCTTTTTATATAAAGCGATTACCTTCTTGAGTTTCTCCTCACTCATCTGGGGCAGCGATTCAGCCAGCTTCAGGTATATGTCCGATGCTATCTTGAATCCCTCAATAGAGGATAATCCTTTCTCATCCATTAAACCATACTCTGCGTACCTAAAGTAGTATTCAGCCGCTGACTCAGCATCCCCCATAGCCCGATAACAGTCTGCAATGCATTTGTATATTATCGCAGCATCAAGGTATTTTCCTAAATCAGCCCTTAATTCAGCTGATTTCAGATAATATTCTATTGCTTGAATGTAGTCCCCCTTCAGCCTGAAGCATCTGGCCACCCCCTCAAAGCTGTTGCTTGCAGCATAATTGTCTTTGTTCTTGTTGAGATAAGCAGAGCTCAGAAAATAAAAGATGGCATCATCGTACTTTGTCAGCCCCTCGTAATCCAGCGCTATACCATCATATATCTCCCTTAGTTTGTTGAATTTTTCTATCCCATATAGTATCTCCACCGATTTAGCATAATATTTTATCGCATTATCGTGTTCCTTTATGCTGCGGTATATGTCGGCTATTTTCTTATAGTCTTCGCTCATCCCCTCCAGGTTTTTTATATCACCCTTCAGCTTGGCTGCTTCAAGAATCATTTCGATGGTTTGAGGGTAGTTTTCTGCTTTCTTGTATTCATCAGCGGCTTTCTCATAAAACTCGCTGACAAGCAGCTTATCCCCCTCCAAGCGATATACTTCGGCTATGTTCGTGTATTGCTTGGCGCACAGCTCAAACAATCCTATCTCATGAAACAACTCAGCTGAATTCAGAAAACTTTTATTTGCATGATTATGTTTATTGCCCTTCAGATAAATTTTAGCGGCTTTCTCATAATATTTCGATGCCTTCTTTAAGTCAACTATTCTTTCGCTGACCCTGATGTGGGGTGTTTTCTTGTATAATTCAGCGACTTTAGTATAATAGTCGGCCGCCTTATAGTAATCTTTCAATGTGTACTTATCCCTGGTTTCAATCAACTGAAGATAGTTTTCTATATACTCAAGATAGTATTCTATTGCTTTCCTGTATTCCTCATTTTTTTCCTGTTTTTTTGCCTTGTTGAGCAGGTTTTTAATCTCCCATTCCTTTTTTTTCTCGCTTAGGCTTTTCGTCAACTCTTTTTCTTCGTGCAGGATTCCATCCACACCATGGTTGAGTACCTCCTCAGTGATTCTCTTTAAATCATCCGAATCAGCTTTCTTGTCCTTGTCTTTTTGAGCCATGTTCCTTTTTCATCAACCTAAGCTTATTGATTTATTTGAATTTATAGGTTAAAATCTTATTTCCTTTGATGCAAACAAGGATAATAAAAAAAATAGTTGATTCATTAAAAAGTGTAAGTAAAGAGCATCTATCAAGCGATGATTTAAGGTTATCCCCAGTAGCTGATTATTGCTCGACTATAGCGTTTAAGCGGGCTAAAAAAACCCATAAATCACCTGCTGATGAAGCCGAAAAAATAGCGGCTAAACTAAGCGAATACGCTATACCGGGTGTTAAACGTGTTGAGGCATTAAACGGGTACGTCAATTTTTTTCTTGATATTGCAGGATTAACATCCCAATCATTAAACGAAATAAATAAGCTTGGAGCAGACTATGGCAAAGGAGAGAACAAAGACGAAAAAATTGTTTTAGAGCATTCATCCATCAACCCCTCGGGACCGGTTCATGTCGGCAGATTACGTAATACATTGATAGGCGATTCGATTGCCCGAATACTTCGTTTCAGCGGATACGATGTTGAAACACACTATTACGTGAACGACGTGGGCAAGCAGGTTGCTTTGATTGCCTTAGCCCAAAAAGAGGGTTTATATCCAGATAATAAGGTAAAAAAAAGATATGAATCCTACGCAAACAGAGGCGACTTTCAGGTTTTTTTTGTTTACGTAGCCGCAAACCGTTTATTCGAATCCGATGAGGGTTTCCGTAACCGGGTTCAGTCACTGATTCAGAAGGCGGAATCGGGTGAAAAAAAATCCCTTAAATTGATTAAATCGGCTGCGAGCCAGTGCCTTGAAGGCCAAAATATTT
>NJDH01000017.1 GCA_002254405.1 Candidatus Altarchaeales archaeon ex4484_96 | reverse complement strand
TTCTGGTTCCTCATATGGTGCACTTATTCCTGTGAAGTCTTTTATTATTCCTTCTCTTGCTTTTTTGTAGAGTCCTTTTGGATCTCTTTTTTCAGGTTTTATTTCAGCTTTAATTCAATTTCTCTCTGAGATCCTTTCTTCAAGAAACATGCACACTCAATTTGCTCAAGCTTCGGGATGCGGGTGTTATCGACGCCAAAGATAATGTGGTCTGCATTGTAACAGGAAACATCCTGAAAGACCCGGATGCTACCGTAGACTATCACCTGGGAAGGCTGGTAGAAAGAGGCATCAGCTCATCTCATGCTAATAAACCTGTCTCAATCAAGGCTGATATCAACTCTGTGAAGGCAGCAATACAATAACATAAGGATATATTAGCATATTAATATATTACTATATGAAGATGAAACTAAAAGCATTTTTTTTCATATTGCTCGTATCTTCATGCATGGCTTGCTCGGAAGCTAGGGAATACAGCCGGGATTATGTTTTTGTCTTTGATGAGCCGGTAATCGTAAACCTAAAAAACGGTTTCGTGGGCGTGTCAATTGAAGGCTGTGCAAGCTTTGGTTTGCCGGGTGAACCTGTTTTGCCTGTGAAGACCGTGAAAATATTAATCCCGCCTGATGCGATAGTAGAGGAGGTCAGGGTAACCTCCTCATCTGAGGAAAAGATAATAATAAAGGGAGTCATCGAGCCTGGGCAAACCCCAGTACCCTTGAGCCGAAGAGATAGATACCGGTTCACACCCCCAGATAATGCAATATACTCATCCACAGGGTTATATCCTAAGGAGAATCATGTTGTGCCTGCGGGGGTGCAAAGCATGAGGGGTTATCGGATTTTTTCGGTGAATCTCTACCCGATCAGGTATTCTCCGGGGGATGATACCTTAAGCTATAGCAGGGAGATGAGCGTGTCTTTGGTTTTAAGCGAGCCAGATATCCGCTCTCTTGGGGGGGAGCATCCAAGGTTATTCAGAGATTCCCCGCAAGATGAGCTTAAAATAAAATCGATTGTGGATAATCCAGGTGATATACGGGATTATGTTTTGGGTTCGGCTGTTAGAGCCGCATCTATTGTTAACTCAACGGATTCGTTTGATTATGTTGTTATCACAAACGGCTCGCTGAATTCATCCGCTGGAGAGTATACTTTCCAGGATCTTGTCAGCTGGAAGCGAAGTAAGGGCTTGAATGCATCGATTGTTTTGGTGGAGGATATCGTATCTGACCCTGATTATGACTGCGATGGAGTGTGGGGTGATGGGTGTGGGAATGGCACACAATTCAACGACACACAGGCCCATATCCGCAACTTCATCAAGGACGCTCACGCGAACTGGGGTGTAACTTATGTGCTGCTGGGGGGTGATGTGTCGATTATACCGCATCGCGGTTTCCGTTGTGCTGCGGGAGGGGAGAATTTTAGCATACCCGCTGATTTATATTACGCTGCACTGGATGGTTCATGGAACGATGACAACGACACGGATTGGGGTGAGCTGGAGGAGTGGGATTTGTGGGCTGAGGTTTATGTGGGCCGGGCGCCTGTGGAATCAGAGGATGAGCTCAGCAATTTCGTGCATAAAATAATCCACTACGAGAATCTCTCCTCTTCTGAATCATACCTGCAGAAGGCGCTGATGGTTGGAGAAGATCTAGCACCTCAAATCCCCAATACTTGGGGGAAGGATTATAAGAATGAGATAATAAATGGCTCATCCAACAACAGCTATATCACAGCGGGTTTCCCCGGAGACTACACCGTTGACACGTTATATGACAAGGACGGCGTGTGGGCGAAAGCAGATCTCATATCAAAAATAAACAACAACCTGCACATAATCAACCACATGGGTCACTGTGCCATAGCATCAGCGATGAAGATGGGTGCAAGCGACGCATTAAACCTCGATAACAATGAATATTTTTTGGGGTATACGCAGGGATGCGATGCAGGATACTTCGTCAACGACGACTGCATTCTGGAGAGCTTTGTTAAGGCAGAAAACGGCTCATTTGCCTTCATAGGGAACTCACGTTATGGTTGGGCTGCGCAGGAAAGTACGGACGGACCCTCTCAGAGATTCGATCGGGAGTTTTTCGACGCATTATATGGTGAAAACATAACCCATATAGGTGAAGCCCTCCAGGACTCTAAAGAGGATTGTAATGGAAGAATAAAGAATGAATATTATAGGTGGGTTTATTATGAGCTTAATCTGCTGGGCGACCCCGAGACCGAGATAATAAATCCCACGGTAGAACATGACCTGGAGCTGCGTAATATGATTATCCCGGGTTATGCTAGAGCTGGTGAGCTGGTTAAGATAAACGTATCCCTCAAAAACAAGGGAATAAACGATGAAATCAACCTCACCATCGAGTTTTACGTCAATGATGTGTTAAACGATTCCGCTCATATAATCCAGCTGGACCCGGGCGAATCAAGCGATGTTTCATTCAACTGGACAGCGGATGATAAAGCCACCTATAACATAACATTAAATGTTACTATCGTAGACCTTGAATCCATAACAGAAAACAACAAGCTTGAGGATAAAATAATCATCTCTTTTCTTGAACCGGTTCTCCTGGTAGACGATGATGACGGGGACTCCTATGAAAACTATTACATCACCTCTCTGGTAAACGAGGACATACCATATATGCTATGGGATGTGGCATCTGATGGCAGCCCCACAGTACAACAACTAAGCAGGTATCCGATTACTGTATGGTTCACAGGAGATGATTTCTTCACCACCCTGACCTCAGCAGACCAGAGTAATCTCGCAGGTTATCTTAACGCAGGCAACAGCATGTTTATCACCGGGCAGGATATCGGATATGATATCGGGGGTTCTATTTTCTACAGCAATTATCTACACTCCACATTCATCGATGACGACTCAGATATCCTTGACCTGCAGGGCGTGAGCCAGGACCCCATAACAGATAATATAGCAATAGACATAAACGGCAGCGACGGAGCGCAAAACCAGATTTATCCAAGCGAGATAGGAGCATTGGGGTCGTATAGTACACCCATATACACCTACCTGACCGATGGCATAGGAGCCATTAGAGCCGATACCGGCGTCTACAGGATAGTGTATTTCGCCTTCGGGTTTGAGGGGATACATACCACAGCCGACAGAGACAAGCTATTGAATCGCACCTACAGGTGGCTTAACCCCATCGGCCCCCGTGTTCAGCTAATATCGCCCCCAGGCAACTACAGAAACAAAAGCGCAAACATCACACTCAAATGCAATGCATCAGACACCCTTGGACTCGTTAACGCCTCAATATACTTGAACATAAGCGGGTTGACTATCCTAAACAACAGCATAAACAAGAAAACAACCACATTAGTACACCATGTAACCAATCTAGCGGACGGCATATACAGCTGGAACTGCCTCTTCTGCGATCTCAGCGGAAACTGCGAACAAGCTCAAACAAACAAAACATTCACGATAGACACCCAGCTCAGCATAAGCCTGCATTCACCCTTAAACGGCAGCATATACGCCCACAAAAACATTACATTAAATGTTTCCACCAACGAAGCCGGATACTGCAATTATACGCTCAACGGAGCATCAAATATATTATATACTAACGCAAGCGGCAACAGCACCCTCATCACGGCCTTAAACGGCTTAAACAACCTCAGCGTGTTCTGCGTTGACTTGGTGGGGAACAACCAGACGAAAGAGATAAAATTCACAACAGACACAATGGGACCTAAAATCACAATACACGCCCCGGATTACAATAAAACAATAAACAAAAACAACACATTCAATTACAGCGTATCAGACGATTTGGACCAGCTGATAGACTGTAATCTCATCCTCAACGGGGTGGTAAACCATAGCACACAGATACTAAACGGCTCAAGCATATCAGTCAAACTCAACCTATCCGATAACACTTTCAGCTGGAACATAAGCTGCGTGGATAACGCCGGAAACACCAATTTTAGTATAAACCGCCAGCTTCTGGTGGACTCAACACCACCAAACATCACCTCCCATAGCATCAACCCCAGGGTTGTCATAAACGGCACCCCCATTGAAATAAGAATGAGTGTATCCGATGAGCATCCAGACAGCCAGTGGGTTAATATCAGCTTCAACCCGAGCTGGATTATTACGCCACCCGCTAACTACACAGCTAATCTAAGCGGCAGATACAATGTATCCTTTAACGCAAACGACAGCTTGGGTCTTGAAACCAGCGTAGGTGATTACTTTATCGCAGCACCCGCACTCCAGTTTAATGCATCAATAAGAGATCATAATCTAAGCGGGCTTGAAAGCACCCTCACCTTGTTCTATGGTGGGGATGTTATTGAATCCAACACCAGTTTAGAAGGCAACTATAGTATGCAGGTACCTGATTATGTCTTTGATTTGCAATTAAGCGGGTTCAACGGTTCGCTGACCGTCATATTCAGCAACCTCAACCTAAGCCGATACAACAACCAAAACACCAGCTTGGATAGGGTAACCGACTACCCCAGCATGCTGGTGGTTTATGTTATTGAATCAGGTTTTAATGTGAGTAACATAACCCTCAACCTGAGCTACAGGGGTTTAGCGCTTGGGTCCGAAGACCATCTGGGCGTATACCGGTGTGGGAGCTTTAATCTCAGCAACAGGTCATGTATTAGCGGCTGGGTTGAGGTGAGCGCGAATGCCACTCAGGATATGGATGCGAACGCATATATTTTGCAGGTAGCTGGTCTCTCGGCTTACGCGATTAAGCAGAAAAGCTACTGCGGAGATGGGATGAAGGATGAGGGAGAGCAATGTGATGGCAGCGATTTAGGTGGGAAATCCTGTAAAAGCCTCGGATATGATAGGGGCACACTCAAATGCAGCTCCTCATGCACTTATATAACAAGCAGCTGCAGCTATGATGTGGGAGGAGGGGGTGGAGGCGGCGGCTCATCTGGTGGAAGCAGGGGAGGGTCCTTATCGATACAAGCAGAAAGCTGCTTCGACGGCCTCATGAACCAGAACGAAACAGGAGTAGACTGCGGCGGACCCTGCAGCCCATGTGCAAGCTGCATAGACGGAATACTAAACCAGGGCGAGCTGGGAGTGGACTGCGGCGGACCCTGCGCACCCTGCGAGAGCACATCAACCACCTCAACAGCATCAACAACATCAAGCATACCCACATCAACCCAGCTCACAACAACCACATCAAATCCCTCACAGATTAAACCAAACGCGAGCACAAAAGAAATCAGCACATCAACAAAACCACAAGAGAAGAAGAAAGCCGATTATTCTGGTTTAATACCTGTCGGGTTGGCTCTGCTCATATTAGCTGGTTGTATGGTGTATGTGTTCGCCAGGAAAACAAAAAAATAGTTTTTTTATTCATCTCCCTTGCCAGGTGATATGAATTTCATCACAGCAAGCAAGAGCGCGACACCTAAAACCAACCCCCCTATTATCATGTAAAGAGAATTGTTGTTTTCTTCAGGGGGTGCTGGCTCCGTTGTTGTTGTGGTTTGGCTTGTGGATGAGGTAGTTGAGCTTGAGCTTAAGGTGGTCGAGGTGGAAGTAGATGAACTTGTGGCGGGCGTTACCTTCTCGCTTATCTTAGAGTAAAGGGTATCGCATCTATTTGGGTTATCGGCGCACTCACCCACCCCATATGAATCACGTATATCAATAGCCTCCCGTATACACTCCATGGCCTTATCGTATTCGGCGGCCCCATATAATTGCTCGGCGTCCGAGCAAAGCATGCCCGATTTATCCCTCATCAGATAGACCATCCTCGGCTTGAATAGATATATGGTGTTATCTAATCCACCCACAAGTAAATCGTTTACGCCGTCATCTTCCAGGTCGGCGACCCTCAGCTGGTTGACTCTCATGTAAGGCTGATACTCCCATTGGGTGTTGCCCAGGCAATCATAGACTACAACAATATCAGAGCCGGCTATCACCTCAAGGTTGCCGTCCAGGTCCAGGTCTCCTGTTGTAACATCATTCACCTGGCGTACGGCATCATTTTCCCACAACAGTTTGCCCTCGTTATCCAGGAGTATTACCTTCTCATATGCACCTACAGCAACCTCGGGGACGCCATCACAGTCAAGGTCGGATACACAAACCGCCTCGGATACGCAGGCGGTATCATAAACCCAAAGCAGGTTACCCCCGTTATCAAGGGCATAAACCGATGAAGTGGATGAGACAACATAATCATCTACTCCGTCGCCGTTTAGGTCAGCTACTTCAAGGTCTGTGGCCTCGCCATCTACCTTATAATTCCAGAGGGTGACGCCCTGGTTATCATACATTTTAACAGATTTACCGGCTGCTACAATAACCTCGGATGATCCATCCAGGTTATAATCGGATATGATGAAATCAGGTGGATGGGTTCCTCCAACACTCTCCTGCCATAAAACCCTTGCTTCTCGGTCTAAAACAATAAGGTCGCTTGTTCTAATCGACTGTGAGGCCAGCAGTATGTCATTAAATCCGTCGTTGTCGTAGTCGCCGCTTGTTATACTGCGTATGTTGTTTTGGGTGATATATTTGAATGATAGATTACCTTGCGGGTTCATGATGTATATGGTGCGGCCTCCGCCAAACATCAGCTCGGGTATGCCATCACCGTCGATGTCGTCTGAATGAACCGCTTCAACCCCTACAACAGTCTGGATGTTCCATATCATCCCTCCTGTGTGGTTTATGAGATATCCGAATCCGTCGTTATAGAATCCAGCCTGGATTTCGGAAAAGCCGTCGCCGTCGAAATCGTATACAAGCATGTCGACATTACCGCCTTTAGCCAGATAACGCCATTCTAGGGTAATGTAATCGTGATATAATGCGCTATTGGTGGTTGATAAAAGAAATATCCCTATTAAAGCAATTAATCCCTTTTTCATTATACTAAGTATTATAGTAGGCGGTTTTAAATATTCACTATGGACGCGGACAGGTTGACTAAGGCTCTCATCGATTTGATAGCTAAAGCTGTGATTGATTTACCCGATGACGTAGAAGAATCTATCAGGAAGGCCAGGCAACATGAGAGCAACAAGAGAGCTTTAGTTATGCTTGACAGTATCCTCGAGAACATCAAGGTCGCCAGAGCAGATAACGCCCCATTATGTCAGGATACAGGGGTGCTGGTTTTTTATGTAAAACACGGCGATAACATCAACAGGTCTTTATTGGAGGAATCAATAATTGAAGCCGTCAGGAGAGCGACAGATGAGATCCCGCTGAGAGCGAATATAGTTGACCCCCTAAGCAGGGTGAACACCGACGACAACACAGGATATGGCATCCCCCGCATATATTATGAATACGATGGGGGTTTAGATGATGTTGAGGTGACGGTTTTGCCTAAGGGCGCTGGCTCCGAGAACACCACATCAATTGGCATGCTCAACCCAGGGGAGGGGGTTGATGGATTAATCAAGTATGTGGTTGATTCGGTTAAGTGCGCAGGCGGTAAACCGTGTCCGCCTACGATAGTCGGGGTTGGAGTCGGGGGGACGGCGGAGACTGCATTGTATCTGGCCAAGAAATCGCTTCTAAGGGATGTGGGCTCACATCATCCGGTAAAGCAATACAGGGAGCTTGAATCAAGATTGTATGGGAAAATCAACGAACTTGGTGTTGGGGTGATGGGGGTTGGAGGAGATACCACCTGCCTCGGCGTCCACGTGGAGTACGCGGATTGCCATACAGCCAGCCTGCCTGTTGCTGTTAACCTGCAGTGCTGGGCGGCCAGGAAGGCAACCACCAGAATATAGTTTTTTTATTTCTTCTTTTTTGCGTTTTTTATCATCTCATCTAGTTTCTCGAAGGTGAGGTTATCCCAGTTTTTCCATTTAGTGGGGCCGTTTTGTGCATATCCTTCTAATACCATTGGTTTTTTTCCCTGAGCCTCGGCCGCGGTTAAAACATTCTTTCCAAGCTCCTTCGCCTTCTCATATACCTCATAGTATATTTGCTGAAAACGGTAGTCTCTTAGCAGATGATGGTCTAGGATGTATGTCTCACATTCGGTTTTCTCCAGTATCAGGTTGATGTTTTCTATCGAGGATTTAAGGTTCTTGTATGAACTCACGTAACCAAGCAGGTATGTTGGGAATCCATCTAAAACCAGGATATCGGGTTTTCTGCTTATTATGGACTGTGCCTGTTCTCTTTCACATACGCCGCTTAAATCAGACGAGTATAGAAAACGCTTTTGGCTGTCGGTTATCTCCAGCATCAGCACATAACCTAGTTTGGTGTTTTTTTTGCCATGCCACATCGGCTCCGACACCCAGATAACTGTCTCTGCACCGTACATGAAAACATGGTCGTCTCCGTATCCTATGCCATCTATTTCTCCGGTGATGTATTTCATCAACTCAAGACCCCTCTTGCGCTGGTTCTGGTTTATGTTTTTCTCCGGGTCTTTCACGATGAGTTTCTTGTCTTTGTAGAAGTCGATGTCCAGTAGATGATGATCGTAGTGGTAGTGTGATATTATGATGAACTCGCTTTTTTCGCAGGATTTTTTTATTTTATCATGATATTGCTCAACCAGCTTCTCTCTTTTCTCTTTCGGGACAGGATAAGAATCTGTTTCGATTGATACACCAGGGTCTATGGTTATAGTAGTGTCGCTGGTCTTCACCTGGGTGCACATGCTTTTAACGCCCAGTGAATCATAGGCTATATACTTGACTTTCATGTGGTTAATGATTTGATGAAAGCACTAATTAATGTTTTCTTTTTTTGTTGATTTTTTTTGTGGATATTATGTTGGCTCCTGATTCCCCGGCATTTTCTACTATAAGCTGACCTACCTCAACAGGGGCCCAAACCATCACATCCGCTAGTAAGTCCATTACGTCCATGATTTTTTCTTTAGGGATTGGTTTCGAGGTTTTAACGCTTGCCAGGGGTAAAACACCTCCTTTGAGCTCGACGGTGGATGTTACGGTTCTCATGGGAGAATATAATTCCTCCCGCACGTAATCCACGCCCTTGGGGCAGAGGTTGCCCTTGACTTTTGTTATTTCCCCCTCATCCAGATATACTGTCAGCTCGCAGCTGTTGGGGCATATTATGCAAACAAGTTTTTTTATTGAGTCAGCCATCCTCTAATTGAACCTCCAGTTCATTTACACCGGATAAATCAAGCCCATTCAGGCTTAGTTTAATCATTTCAGCGGGGTTCACCCGCACCTTAGGTACGCTGCTTAAAATCTTTTTTTTGTCTTTTAGGGTTATTTTCTTGTTTCTGCCGGGTGCGCTTACCCGAAGAAATAAATCGGTTTCACGGGTGCCGCTTATCATGTCGGGCATAACATAGCGTATCCCGCATCCTGCTTTTATTTTAATATTGCATTCGCTGGTTTTGATGCCCGTAAGATATTCGGCTGCCTTAACGCCGGCTTTAGACGCTTCCATGCTAACCCAGTCCACTATATCGTGTACATGAAGCACATTGCCGCATGCGTATACGCCGCTAATAGAGGTTTGAAGGTTTTCATCCACAATCGGACCCCCCGTATCGGGGTTTATTTTTATGCCACCAGCATTAGATAGCTCGTTTTCTGGTATCAGGCCCACGGATAAGAGCAGTGTATCGCATTTTATCTCTTTTGTTGTTTCGGGCTTCGGACGCCATCTGTCATCGACCTCGGCTATGCGAACGGATTCAACCCGCTTTAGACCGCATACTCCTGTGACCGTGTGATTCAGGTAGAGGGGTATGTCATAATCGGTAAGGCACTGCCTGATATTGCGCGGGAGGCCTGAGCTGTAGGGGAGAACCTCCACGACCGCATGGACTCTCGCACCTTCCAGGGTGAGTCTGCGGGCCATAATCAGGCCTATGTCCCCTGAGCCGAGTATCACAACATCTTTACCTACCATGTAATTTTTTAGGTTAATGAAGTTCTGGGCGCATCCAGCGGTGTATACTCCCGCGGGCCTTGACCCGGGGATGGCTATATTACCTCTTGTGCGCTCCCTGCATCCCATCGCTAATATGACCGCCTTGGCCCTGATATCAAGCAGGCCATCTGGTGAGGCCCCAATAATTTTTTTGTCCGGGCTCAGGCTTAAAACCATTGTGTCCGTGAGGTATTCTATTCGCTTATCATGTATTTTCTCAACGTATCTTTGCGCGTATTCGGGCCCGGTTAAGGTTTCGTTGAATAATTCAATACCGAATCCGTCGTGGATGCATTGCTTAAGTATCCCCCCAAGGCGGTGGTTTCTCTCAATCAGTAGGATGTCTTTGATATTTTTTTCCCGGGCCGCTAATGCAGCCGCCATGCCCGCGGGACCCCCACCTATTACGGCTAAATCAATCTCTCTTCGCTTCATTTAATCCTCCGCAGGTCCTTGGTTTTGCCTATAAACATGTTTGAGCCAGCCCCACATAATCTTATGTCCTTGAGCTCGGGTTTAAGCTCGTCCTCAATCAACTGCACAATCTTAGGCCAGCAGAAACCTCCCTGGCATCTGCCCATTGAAGCCCTTGACCTGATTTTGATGGAGTTGATGCTTTTAGCCCCAAGAGGGTTATGTAATGCATCCAATACCTCCTTTTTCGTTACCGTCTCGCACCTGCACACTATCTGACCGTAGGCGGGTTCCGCGGCTATCAGCCTGGCTTTCTGCTCATCTGTTAGTCTGCTGAATCTAACGGGTTTATCTCTTTTTGGGTTGAAGCTTTTTTTCTCTATGAGCTCATCTCTTTTTTTTATTAATCCAATAACGCGTTCGGCTATAGCCGGCGCTGCTGTTAGACCCGGGCTTTCGATTCCCACGAGATTGATAAAGCCCTCGTATTCTTCTTTTATTACGTAATCCACTGTTTCGTTTGATGAGGTGGGTATGAGTTTGGGGCGATTTCCCGCGAAACTGCGGATGAAGTCTTTTCGTTTCAGGGCTGGTAGCATCAGGCGGGCTTCGTCTAAAAGCTGATTCATGACATCAGGTGTGTTCGCCAGATCGCATGGTTCGTTTATGTAGTCTGCTGAGGGCCCAAGCATTATGTTCCCGTCGACTGTGGGGGTCAGGTGAACACCTAAACCGCCTGAATCTTTCGGGGGAACCGGATAGACTAGGGTATTCAAAAGATGCCCCACCCCCTTATCCAATACATGGTATTCGCCCCGGCAGGGATATATCCGGTATCCCTCTACGCCGGCTAAAGCCGATATCTTATCCGCGTATAGTCCAGCTGAGTTAATGATGTTGCGGGTTTTATATGAACCCTTGTTTGTTTCAACCGTGAAATAATCTTCGTGGTGTTTGATTTCTAATACCTCGGTGTTTAGTTCGATTCTCGCACCATTTATTAGTGCGTTTTCAGCCAGCCCAATAGTTAGCTGAAACGGGTCTAGTATAGCCGAGGTAGGGGAATAAAGAGCCTTCAAAGCCCTGATATTGGGCTCTATTTTGCTTACCTCATCGGCGTCAATCAACCTAAGGCCTTGGGTCCCGTTTATCTCACCCTGCCTTTTGAGCTTCAATAGATAGGGTATCTCATCGTCTTTTTCTGCGACAACCAATTTCCCTATTACATTATACTGCGCACCTATTTCCTCGCATAAGGCAGGGAGCATCTGATGTCCCCTAACATTAAGCTCGGCTTTCAGGGTTTTGGGAATCATATAAAAACCAGCGTGCGCTACCCCTGAATTCCGCCCAGATGTGCCCATCGCAACATCGCATTCTTTCTCGCAGAGCACTGTTTTCAAATCAAATCGGGAGAGCTCTCGCGCGATATTGCAGCCTACGACCCCGCCCCCGACAATCAGATAATCTAACACTTCACTCATCTTGGATGAGTAATATATTAAGACTTAAATAGAATAAATTCCCTGATGAAGCAGCTTAAAACCCCGCTTAAAAAAGAGGATTTACTGGGGCTTTCAGCCGGTGAGTTCATATATTTATCCGGCACCGTGGTAACGGCAAGAGATAAAGCCTATAAGAGAGCATTGAAGATAAAAGAATTCCCTGTTGATTTATGCGATAGTGTGTTATTTCACGCTGGTCCGCTGGTAAAAAAAATAAACGAGGACTGGGTTATCGTATCGATTGGTCCGACGACAAGCTCCCGGATGAACAGCATGCAAAGGACGTTCATGGAGCTTTTCAGGGTGTCGGCGGTTGTCGGCAAAGGGGGTATGAGCCCGGATATCTTCAAAGACAGGGGTGTTTATCTGGCTATGTGCGGTGGAACCGCTGCCCTGGGAGCCAGATGCGTTAAGCAGGTGAAGCAGGTTCATTGGCTGGATTTAGGAGCCGCTGAGGCTGTGTGGGTTCTTGAGGTCAAGATGCTTGGGCCCCTGCTTGTGGGAGTCGATTGTAAGGGTAATAGCGCAATAAAATATTAATCCGGATGTATTTTTAATCGCTTATTTGCATTATTTAAGGTCATGGTATCACAGAAAAAAATCGACCCATGGGGTTCATTGGACATCAAAGACTACAGAAAGCTTTTTGAGGATTTCGGCATCGAATCGTTTGATAAATACAAGAATAAACTTAAAGACAACAGATACGTTAGGAGAGGGATAATATTCGGGCACAGGGATTTCGGTAAAATAATGAACGCTATTGAGGGGAAGAAACCCTATATCATGATGACCGGCCTTATGCCTTCCGGTAAATTCCATTTAGGCCATAAGATGGTGGCTGACCAGATAATATACCATCAGCAGATGGGTGCATGTGTTTATGTTTGCTCGGCTGACCTGGAGGCTTATGTTATGAGGGGGATGGATCTCCCTAAAGCCAGGGAGATTGCTTTAACCGAGTATCTGCTGAATTACGTGGCTCTCGGGCTTGATTTGGATAACACCACGTTCTGGTTTCAGACCGATTATGTGGTGCCATACTACAGGTTCAGGGATATGCTTTCAAGGAAGGTTACCTTAAACGAGCTTAAGGGGATATATGGTAAACTGTCTCCCGGCAAGATTCTGGCGGTTTTGGCTCAAAGCGCTGATATACTGCACCCGCAGCTTGAGCAGTTCAACGGGCCCACCCCC
>NJDH01000061.1 GCA_002254405.1 Candidatus Altarchaeales archaeon ex4484_96 | reverse complement strand
TATGTGGATGATGTTGAGGCCATAAGGCCGATTAAAGCCATTTTCGGGTCGCTGAATTCATGTGCTGTCGTATTTTATCAAATGAGTTTTCCTTTTGTTTGTTATCTATTCAGCGGTATTTTGTATTATTATAATTTATTTGAACATACATCTATAAAAATTAGATTAACTATGAACATTATTTAATAATAAAAAGAAGGAAAAGAGAAAATTATTCTCTCTTCTTTACCAGAAGGTATGCGAACGCAGGAGCGCTTAGCAAAGCCGCCAACGCAATAGCCAGGGAACCGAATTCAGGTGCTGGAACAGGTCCCGTGTATGTGCTGGTGTTGCCCCAAACAGTGAATCCCGCAGGGCACATATCTTGCATATCATCCAGGTGGTCCTGGAAGGCTGCGTCTTTAACCTCTATTTCATAGACTCCCGGTAGCAGGCTGACTGTAACCTGTCCTGAGCTTAGCTCGCTTGGGTCGCCTGGCCACACAGCCCAATCATCCGGGACTGGTGTCGTGTATACCAAGACATCGTCTATGTAGACTTCATAGTAGTCTCCTTCCATGCAGCAGTCGTTAACTCCTATGGTAACGTCTTTTGCTTCGCTTAGGGTCAGAAACCATCTGTCATCGCACCATCCATCGTAGTCTGGTGAGCAGTCGTTGGTTACTGTAGTTGTGCTCCATCCGCCATCGGTCACTGGTATGTCGCTGTGTGATGTGAATCCCGGGGCAACATTATCGGCTACCGCGGCGGTTGACATCACCATCATGGCCATAATCCATATAGCACTTTTTTTAATCATTTATTTCACCTAATGTATTATTCTATATTATTTATTCTTGTTGGTATATATATAAAATCCATATTGCTCATATATCATTCAATAATTCTTGAGTTTTTAGGATATTATTCATAAAAAAAAAGAAAAAAGAGAAATTAGTTTCTCTTATTTACAAGCAGGTACGCGAAAGCTGGTGTGCTAAGCAGTGCCGCCAACGCAATGGCCAGGCTGCTGAATTCCGGTGCCGGTGTTGGTTCATCACATGGAACAATAAGCTCTTCCTCGAATAGTATGTTCGCTGGATTCCAGGCTGTGAATTTTGAGCCATCGAAGTCTGCTGTGGGAACATACCATATTTTTACCCCGTATACGCTTCCGTCATAGTCTGCTCCGTCGTCTATGTTACCCAGCAGCGCTGATATGTCAGCTGAGCCTGAGAGACCGCTTAATGCCATGCTGCCTGTCTTGGGCCATTCACTTACGCCGGCTAGCTCGGGTTCAATCACGACAAGAGTATGGTCCCCGCTTAGCGTATCACTGTCCATTACTGCGAAGTTGTATGTTAGGGTTCCGCTGCCGTCCAGGGTGTAGGTTAGTGTTCCGTAGTTTCCGCCTGATATTTTACTCCAGTTGCTTGGGTTTTTTTCCACTAGATCAACAGTGCATGATGCGCTCGCTGATGCTATCATTGTTACTGCGATGAGTATTGTCAACAATTTTTTCATATTATCCCCTCCTTTATTTTTTTGGGTATTTGCTCCTCTTGAAGCCGGTTTTACTGGACCGTATTGCGCCCCTCGCTCGGCGCATTTTTTTTGATTCCTATTTAATCTATAATACTCTGTTAAATGATTATATTGGAATATTATTTAACATTTTTATTAATGTAATGTATATTATTTAAAATGCATCTCGCTGATTTCATCAAATCCCTTTCTTTCACAAAGAAACTGGATAATAAACAAATAGGTAACCTTGAAAGCGTTAAGGCTTCATCTAAGGTTTTTCACCAGGATGCTGATACCCTTGATACTGTTTCTGTGTTACTTGATGAATCCATAGATGAGAACACTATTGTTTTAGAATCAGGTCATCAGCCTAATTTTCTACCTCACCCGGCTACCTTCAAAAAGATTTTTATGCTGGACTTATTTTCTAAGAGACTCAGGGAACAGGGTTACAGGGTTTTGCCTTTATTCGGGTTCGGAGACTTGAATATATCCACCCCCTCTCTTCTCACCCGAAACAAGATCCCTGCTTTCACCCGGGAGGGATTTAAGGGTGTTGGTTTCAGGCTCAAAGGCGATATGAGATATACATCTTTTAACTTGGTAGATAAGCCTTCCAGTGGGGATTGGGATGTTGAGCTGGATTCGATAAAGAATTTCTATCTAGATAATGCCCGGCTTACAGGCTTAAAAGGTATAAATGAGAATCTCGATGAGGTTTTCAAGGTAATAGGTGAATGCTTTGAGCAGGCTAATAACTTCGCTGAGCTTAATTCTTTTATTATCTCCCAAATCTGCAACAAAGTATGGGGGCTTAACGTATTATTCTTCCGTTACAGTGACGTTCAACAGGATATGGTTCTAGTGGATGAGGCTTATCAGGTGTTTAATTCAGCAGCAGACTATAACAGATACTATAATGAGGCTGTGGATGAGCTGGATGTGGGTTTATCACCGGTTGATGTTGATTCATATCCGTTTTGGTTTCACTGTGGCTGTGGGGTGAAGATTCCGTTAACTGAATCTTTTGTTTGCCGAGGCTGCGGCCAAGAACATGATTATACTCTAAACAAGGCTTTTTTCCGAAAACATTTTATGGACTTGGATTATTCTGCTGTATGCCGTGATCTGGTGTATGCTGAGGGATTAGGTACGTCGTTGTTTTTTTCCGGGGTGGGTGGCAGCCTCAGATACGGTCGGGTGTCTGATTACGTGGGTGGGAAAATGGGTTTATATCGTCCTCGTGTATTGGGTGTCGGGGGAAAGGATTATTATTTTGGTGTGGTGCATCAGAGGATATTAAAGGATTTGGTTGATGGCTTTGGCTTATCTTTTGGGGATGTTGGGGATAAGCGGGTTTTGGAGCTTAAGATTGATGAGAAATTATCTGCTTTCAGGGTTGAGCTCAGCAAATCATGTGGGGGTGATAGAAAGACAATTGAGGATAAGCTTTCTTTTCGCTTGAATCAGCTGAATATGGCTAGGAGAGCTTTTGGTGTGGTGTCTTCGGTGTTGGATTTGTTTGTTTTGTTGGGTGTGGGTGGGGTGGGTGATGCTTGGGGCGCTTTATCTGGTTCTATTGTTGAGGGGAACCGGGTGGATTGTTCTTTATGTTATGATAGTGGTTTGGTTGATAAGGATTCGGTTCCCAAGTATATTGGGGGTTTATCTGGTTTGGAGGTGATTGTTGATGTTTGATAATATTCTTGTTTTGAGTCCGCATACGGATGATGGGGAGTTGGGTGCTGGTGGTTGTATCGCTAGGTTTGTTTCTGAGGGTAAGCGGGTGTCTTATGTTGCTTTATCGGCTTGTGAGCAGTCTGTGCCTGATGAGTTTCCCCCGGATATTTTAAAGCAGGAGGTTAAGAAGGCGACGAAGGTTTTGGGTATTTCCTCTGATGATTTGTTGCTTTATGGTTTTGAGGTTCGAATGTTTCCGCAGCACAGGCAGGAGATTTTGGATACTTTGTTGGAGGTGAGGGATAGGGTTAACCCGGATTTGGTTTTGACTCCGTCTTCTTTTGACACGCATCAGGATCATGAGGTGGTTCGGGCTGAGTCTCTTCGGGCTTTTAAGATGTGTAGTATTCTTGGTTATGAGCAGCCTTGGAATAATATTACTTTTAATACGTCGGCTTTTGTTTCTTTGAGTGAGGGGGATGTTAGAAAAAAGATTGATGCGTTAGAGTGTTATGTGACACAAAAGGATAGGAAGTATTTGAATGAGGAGTTTATCCGGGGGTTGGCAACAACGCGTGGCACGCAAATCAACGAAAAGTACGCGGAAGCATTCGAAGTAATCCGGTGGGTTATCAAGTGAGGTGAACAGGGTTTTTCAGCGATTATACAAAAATGAAACTGCTTTTTGATATAGGGCATCCTGGACATGTGCATTTGTTTAGGAATTGTATTAATACTTTAAGTGGAACTGGGAATGAGATCACTCTCACCGCCAGGGATAAAGAATCAACTCTACAGCTGTTAAAGGCATATAAGTTGGATTATACCCTCCGCGGGGGATTAAGGGAGAGTATGCTAAAAAAAGCATTTAATTTGTTTTCTACTGATTATAGGTTGTTACGTATTGCGAGAGATTTTAACCCCGATATCCTTATAGGTGTTCATAATCCCTATATAGCTCATGTAGCTAAATTATTGGGTAAACCCTCGATTACCTTCACTGATACAGAGAATGTTGGTGTTGCCAGTAATCTTACTTTTCCTTTCACTGATACTATATGTACGCCTTCCTGTTTTCTGGAGAAATTAAATTCGAATAAGCACGTTAAGTACAATGGTTTTCATGAGATTGCTTATTTACATCCTGATTATTTCAAACCAGATTTAATGGTATTGGATGAACTAGGTTTAACAAAAAACGATGATTTCATTATTTTACGCTTTATTTCGTGGGCTGCTTCCCATGATGTGGGACTTCAGGGGATACAAAAAGGATCGGAGTTAGATTTTATCAAAAAACTTGAAGATTATGGGCGGGTTTTTATCACATCTGAGAGAAGGCTCTCATCTGCACTTGAATCTTACCGAATCAATATACCTGTTGATAAAATGCATTCATTAATGCATTATGCCCGGCTTTATTTAGGTGAAGGTGGTACTATGGCTGTTGAATCAGCTCTTTTAGGTACTCCAGCAATACATGTTGAATCAAATTCTCGGGGGGAGGCGACAGGCAATTATTCCGGCAACTTCCTGGAGTTAAGAGACAAATACGATATGCTCTATTTTTACCCCAACCAGAAGCAGGCTTTAGATAAAGCCATTGAATTACTGGAAGATAAAAATATAAAAAATAGATGGGGTGCGAAAAAAGATAAGCTTTTCAGGGAAAAAATCGATGTGACTGCTTGGATGACTGATTTCATCGAGCGTTATCCCATGAGTTTTCGTGAATACAAAAATGGTTGAGGAACCTGATAAAATAGCGAATGTCTGTAGAGCGTATGGATTACGCCATTTTGCTTCAAGATACGGTATCGGGGCAGCTGATATACGCGAGTTCAGCCGTAAACATCAGGTTGATTTGACTGAGAGTGAGATAAGAGATGAGGTTGTTGATTGGGTTGATACGGGGCACGGTAAGCTTCCTTTTTTTGAGGAGATAAGAGATGATGTTCTGGTTGAGCGAAAAGATGATCGAATCAAGGTCAACTTTGATGTTTTCCATGCTGTTGGAAAAATCTTGGGGGGTCATTTAGAGAAATTATCTGTTGAGGACAGGGTAAAGATTGTTAAAACCCCTTTTCTTGACATCTATGAGCAAGTTTTGTTTGATGTGATCAAAGAACAATTCAAGCTGGAGACGAAACCTTATTGGCCTGAGAATAAAAATTTTTCGGTATGTTTAACTCATGATGTTGATGAGGTGAGGAAAACATATCAATATTTCACCCAGTTTGCAGCTCATATTAAGAAAAGGAATGCTGCTGGAGCTTTAATTAAAATAAAACATTTTTTTTCAGATAAAATCAGCAGATATAACCCCTACTGGACCTTTGAGGAGTTAATGAGGCTGGAGGATTCTCTTGGAGTGAGGTCTACGTTTTATTTCCTTCAAGAGGATAGCAAGGTTGAATTATTCAACAATAAAACTTGGAGGCATCATGGGAGAAGATATTCTTTCAGGGATTATGATGTTGTTAAGATAATGCAGACTTTGGCTAAAGAAGGCTGGGAGGTTGGATTACATGGTTCCTTCAACTCATTTGATAATAAAGAAAAACTTACACAGGAATTAAATGATTTAGAAGAATCATTTGAAGATAAAGTATATGGTATACGGCAACATAACCTTAATCTGAAGATTCCTGAGACCTGGCAATATCAAGGAGAAACAGGTTTAGAATATGATTCAACTCTTGGGTTCAATAGGTATATCGGATTCAGATATGGGACCTCGTTTCCATTCAACCCCATTAATCCTTCAACAATGAAACAACTTTCTATTCTTGAAATTCCGATGATAATCGAAGACATTGCTGTTTTTAGATACGAGAATCCATGGATTGAGTGCAGGAATATAATCAACAAGGTGGAGAAACAAGGGGGGGTTGTAACATTACTCTGGCATCATTCTGTTTTCAATGAACGAGAATTCCCAGGCTACTTGGGATTATACGAGAAAATCATTAACTATTGCAAGGAAAGAAATGCGTGGATAGCTACAGCTAATGAGATAAACAGAGTATGGAGGTCCAGAAAAAATGCGTAGTACACTATTCAGAAGCGTAGTATTCCCTGCAATGGAGTTATATAATGGGACAACAATACAGAAGAATCTTGCTTTCCTTAAAAAATCACAGTGGTGGAAGCCAGCGCAGTTGGAAGATTTACAGAATAAAAAGCTGAGGGCTTTAATTAAACACGCATATCATAATGTTCCGTACTATCATCAGGTCTTTGATG